>DASZRO010000113.1 GCA_035550055.1 Mycobacteriales bacterium
GACCGGATCACCCGGGTGATCGGGATCGTCAACGGCACGACCAACTACATCCTCACCAAGATGGACGGCACCGGGGCGAGCTTCGGCGACGCACTGGAAGAGGCGCAGGCGCTCGGTTACGCCGAGGCGGACCCGACGGCGGACGTCGAGGCGTTCGACGCCGCGGCCAAGGCGGCGATCCTTGCCAGCCTGGCCTTTCACACCCGGGTGTCCATCGACGACGTCTACCGCGAAGGCATCACGAAGGTCACCGCCAGCGACGTCGCGAGCGCGCGCGAGATGAACGGCGTCGTCAAGCTGCTCGCGATCGCCGAGCGGGGTCCTGACCACGCCGGACGCGACTCGATCGGGGTGCGGGTCCACCCGGCGATCGTCCCGCTCAGCCATCCGCTGGCCGGGGTTCGTGACGCCTACAACGCGGTGTTCGTGGAGGCGGTGGCAGCCGGTCAGCTGATGTTTTACGGCCGCGGCGCCGGCGGCGCACCGACCGCGAGCGCCGTACTCGGCGACCTGGTCGCGGTGTGCCGCAACCAGTTGTCGGGGGCGCGAGGCGCGGGTGACTCGTCGTACGCCGCACTGCCGATCCGGCCGATGGGGGAGACCGTCACCCGCTATCACGTGAGCCTCGACGTGGCCGACAAGGCGGGTGTGCTCGCCAGCGTGGCGCAGGCGTTCGCGGCGCACGACGTGTCGATCCAGACCGTTCGCCAGGAGGGCCACGGCGACGACGCGTCGCTGGTGATCGCGACGCACGATGCAACGGATGCGGCGCTGTCGGCGACCGTCGAGGACCTGCGGGGCTTCGACACCGTGCGTGACGTCGCGAGCGTGATGCGGGTCGAAGGAGCGAACGTATGACCGCGGGCAAGCACGTGCCGTGGCGCGGCGTCATCGAGGAGTACCGCGAGCGGCTCCCCGTCACCGACGCGACGCCGGTCGTCACGCTGCGTGAAGGCGGCACGCCGCTGGTGCCCGCGCCGCGGCTGTCTGCCGTCACCGGTTGCGAGGTCCACCTCAAGGTCGAAGGCCTCAACCCGACCGGGTCGTTCAAGGACCGCGGCATGACGATGGCCATCAGCAAGGCCGCCGAAGAGGGCGCCAAGGCGGTGATCTGCGCGTCCACCGGCAACACGTCTGCGAGCGCGGCGGCGTACGCGGTTCGCGCCGGCATGGTCTGCGCCGTGCTCGTTCCCCGCGGCAAGATCGCGATGGGCAAGCTCGCGCAGGCGCTGGTGCACGGTGCCCGGCTGCTGCAGGTCGACGGCAACTTCGACGACTGCCTGAACCTCGCGCGCGACCTCGCCGACAAGTACCCCGTCTCGCTGGTGAACTCGGTCAACGAGTTCCGCATCGAAGGTCAGAAGACCGCGTCGTTCGAGATCTGCGACGCACTCGGTGACGCCCCCGACGTGCACTGCCTTCCGGTCGGCAACGCAGGCAACATCACCGCGTACTGGAAGGGCTACACCGAGTACGCCGCTGACGGCGTGAGCTCGCGCCGCCCGGTGATGCGGGGCTTCCAGGCCGCCGGTGCCGCACCGATCGTGAAGGGCGCGCCGGTGCACTCGCCGTCGACGATCGCGACCGCCATCCGGATCGGCAACCCGGCCTCGTGGGCGCAGGCGCTCGCCGCGCGCGACGAGTCGGGCGGGGCGATCGAGGCGGTCACCGACCGCGACATCCTCGCGGCGTACCGCATCCTGGCAAGAGAAGAAGGGGTCTTCGTCGAACCGGCGAGCGCCGCGAGCGTCGCCGGTCTGCTCCAGGCTCACACCGAAGGCACGCTGGCCTCCGGACAACGGGTGGTGTGCACCGTCACGGGCAACGGGTTGAAGGACCCCGAGTGGGCGATCGCAGGTGCGCCCGCCCCGATCACGATCGCCGCCGAGGTCTCGGCCGCGGCCGAAGCGCTCGACTTGTAATGGCACGCAAGTCGGGTCCGGTGTTTCGGGCCGCTGCGCTTCGGGTGCGGGTGCCCGCCACCAGTGCCAACCTCGGCCCGGGCTTCGATGCGCTCGGGCTCGCCCTGGACCTCTTCGACGACGTCGTCGTACGGATCACCGACGAGCCGGGGCTCAGCGTCGACGTAGCCGGCATGGGTGCGGCGAGCGTGCCGCGCAACGCCCGGCACCTCGTCGTACGGTCCATGAAAGCGACGTTCAAGCTGCTCGGCGGGGCCCCCGCCGGCCTCGAGGTCGTCTGTGCCAACCGCATCCCGCACAGCCGCGGTCTCGGGTCGTCGGCGGCCGCGATCGTGGCCGGGGTGGTCGCTGCGCGAGGGCTCGTCGTCGGCGGTAACGAGCGGATGGACGACGCCGCCGCGCTGGCGCATGCGAGTGCGCTCGAAGGACACCCGGACAACGTGGCGGCCTGCCTGCTCGGCGGCTTGACCATCGCGTGGTCGGAGGATGACGGCGCCCGTGCGGTGCAGGTGCCGACCGCCGCGGCGTTGGCGCCGGTGGTCTTCGTGCCCGGCTCGAGCTCGTCGACGAAGGCGGCGCGAAAGTTGCTCCCCGAGTCCGTGCCGCACGCAGACGCGGTCGCCAACGCCGCGCGATCGGCGTTGCTGGTCGAGGCATTGCGGGCTCATCCCGAGGACCTGATGGCCGCTACCGAAGACCGGCTCCACCAGCCCTACCGTGCCTCGGCCATGCCTCGCACCGCGGCCCTGGTCGCCGAGCTCCGCGACGCCGGCGTACCGGCTGTGGTCTCCGGCGCCGGCCCGACGGTGCTCGCCCTCACCACGACCAAGACGCGAGAGCTGGCACAGGGTTTCGCCCGCCGCGGATGGAGCGCGCTCCCGCTCGACGTGGCGACCAAGGGCGCCCACATCACCACGCTCTGACCACGCCCGCCCGCCGCGCCCATCCCGTCCCCTCCTTGCACGAAGTAGCACACAGATGTGCTCCCGAGAGGGTGATTTGCCCGACTTGCCGGATTCCGGGAGGACTTCGTGTGCTACTTCGAACAGGGGGCGGTCGGGTGGGGCGGCGGGAAATGGCCGGGTGGGGACCGTTGTTGATCGGAGTACCAGCGACTACTACGCTGTGACACAGCCGCCCCATCGGGGCGAGGTTCCCGCTCTGCAGCGAGTCGGCGTTTCCGGCAGCGAGCATCACCAGCAGCAAGTTGCCTAGTCCGGCTCGAAGCTTCCCCTGACCCCACGCGGGTCATTGCGATGAACCACCCCGGGCCGGCCCACCACTCTTCCCGCCGCGAAGGCGGGTTGCGATGCCGCCACGAGAACCGAGCCGGCATCGCGTCAGCAAGGAAGGAACACCACGAGTGAGCGAAACTCACGAGGCCGACTCCGCAACCGCTACGACGACCACGTCGTACGACGCCGACGGATCGGCCAACGGCTCTGCGAACGGGCATGTCGCCGACGAGCGGCCCCGGCGCAAGGGCCTGTCCGGCATGTTGCTGCCCGAGCTGCAGACCCTTGCCGGCG
>DASZRO010000114.1 GCA_035550055.1 Mycobacteriales bacterium
AGCCGGGCGCGTCATCAGTTGGCGCTATTTATCCAGACGGTACGGATCGCGGCCAGGGCACTTGGTCCCGGACCTAGGCGATGGGTGGCAAGGCCCCCGTGCCAGTATCTGAGCAGTTGCACAGCATGAGCGGAGGACACATGGGCGAGCTCGACGGCAAGGTGGCCGTGATCACCGGCGCCGGATCCGGCATGGGCCGGGCGTCGGCGGAGGTCTTCGTGCGCGCGGGCGCCCGGGTCGTCTGCGCCGACATCAGCGGGGCGCAGGACCAGACCGCCGCCGACCTCGGCGACGCCGCGATCGCCGTACGGTGCGACGTCGCCGACGAGGCGAGCGTCGTCGCGTTGTTCGAGGCCGCGGTGCAGGCGTTCGGCCGGGTCGACGCCGCGCTGAACGTCGCAGGCGTCGCGTCCGGCGGACCGCTCGCCGAGGCGACCCTCGAGGAGTACCACCGGGTCACCTCGATCGACATGCTCGGTGTCCTGCTCGGCACGAAGCATGCGATCAAGACGATGATCCCGACCGGAGGCGGGTCGATCGTGAACTGGTCGTCGATCGGCGGTCTCGGCGCCTCGCCGATGGGCACCGGCATCTACTCCGCGGCGAAGGCCGGGGTGCACGCCATCACCAAGGCAGCGGCCGTCGAGTACGGCGCCCAGGGGATCCGCGCCAACGCGATCTGTCCGGGCTTCGTCGAGACCGCGATGACCGGCGGACCCGGCACCGCGGAGAAGTTCCCGCAGCTCGTGCAGGGCTCGGCGCTCAAGCGGGCCGGCCGCGCGGAGGAGATCGCGGAGGTCGCCGCGTTCCTGGCCTCCGACCGGTCGAGCTATCTGACCGGCGTGATCATCCCGGTCGACGGCGGCACCACCGCCGCGCTGCCGTAACGGCTACTCGGCGTACGAGCTCGGCGTCGTCTCGAGGATGACCGTCTTGGTCTCGAGGTAGGGGAGCAGTCCCTCGACGCCACCCTCGCGCCCGATGCCGGACTGCTTGAAGCCGCCGAAGGCGATGCCGAAGTCGGTGCGGAAGCCGTTGTGCCCGACCGTCCCCGAGCGCAGGCGGGCGGCGACCGCGCGCGCCTTGTCGGCGTCGCCGGTGAACACCGAGGCGTTGAGGCCGTAGATCGTGTCGTTGGCGATCCGGACCGCGTCGTCCTCATCGGCGGCCGGGATCACCGACAGCACCGGCCCGAAGATCTCCTCCTGCGCGATCGTCATCGAGTTGTCGACCTCGGCGAAGACGGTCGGCTCGACGTAGTAGCCGCGCTCGAGGTGCGCCGGCCGCCCACCACCGGTGACGAGCTTCGCCTCGGTCTTGCCTTTCGCGATCAGGTCGAGCACCTTGTCGCGCTGGCGCTCCATCGCGAGCGGGCCCATCTGCGTCGCCGGGTCGAACGGGTCGCCGACCACCATCTGGGAGAACGTTGCGGCCAGTGCCTCGACGAACTCGTCGTGGCGCTTGCGCGGGACGACGAGGCGCGTGAGCGAGGAGCAGACCTGGCCGGAGATCATGCACTCCGCGCCGGCGATCGCCATGGCGGCCTGTCCCAGGTCGGCGTCGTCGAGGATCACGGCGGCGGACTTGCCGCCGAGCTCGAGGGTGTAGCGGGCGATCCGCTTACCGCACAGCGAGGCGATCCGCCGGCCGGCGGCGGTCGACCCGGTGAAGGCGATCTTGTCCACGCGCGGGTCGCGGACCAGCATCTCGGAGACCTCGCGGTCGGCAGTGAGGACGTTGAAGACGCCCGGCGGCAGCCCGGCGGCCTCGGCGCACTCGGCCAGCAGGTCCGCCGCGCCGGGTGCCTCGGGGGAGGCCTTGAGGATCACGGTGCACCCGGCGAGCAGGGCCGGCGCCATCTTGTAGATCGCGAGCTGGATCGGCGCGTTCCACGGGATGATCGCGCCGACGACACCGACCGGCTCGCGCACGATCAGGCCGAACGAGCCGCCCATCGTCGGCTGCGCCCGCTCCTCCCACGCGTAGGTGTCGGCGAGCCCCGCGTAGTAGTCGAAGACCGTCGCGAACATCGGTGCGGAGAACTTCGCGATCATCGCGAGGATCCCGGACTCGCGCGGCCAGATCTCTCCGAGCGCGTCGGCCCGGGCAGACAGCTCCTTGCTCAGCGCGCGCAGGTACTCCGCGCGCTCGCGGTGGGCGAGGAAGGGCCACGGTCCGTTGTCGAAGGCGTTGCGCGCAGCGGTGATGGCCTTCTCCATGTCGGCGGCCTGCGCCTCGGCAACGGAGAAGAAGACCTCTTCACTGGCCGAGTCGATGACGTCGAACGTGGCCGAGGAGGAGGGCGTGGCCCACTCGCCGTCGATGAAGAAGCGATCGGGGTGGACGACAGGTGCGGTCACGACAGCCTCCGGTGAAGGGATGTGCCTCCTTTTCTATCGGATCGCATGTCCCGCCGACCGTCCGCCTCGGGCCAACTGGGGTAGCGCAATCCGTCAACCCCGCATACGATGGTGGGGTGAGCCGATCCGGGTCGCTGCTGCGCGAGGTGCGCGGTCGCGCCGGCCTGTCCCAGAACGAGCTCGCGCGGCGCAGCGGCGTCGACGCGACGCTCATCAGTGCGTACGAGAACGGGCGCCGCGTGCCGGGCGGCGACGCGCTGATCCGGCTGATCGAGGCCTGCGGCGCGACGCTCGACCCGACGACGACCGTCGACCGTGCTCGTGGCGCCGCGGCTCAGCTCGAGCAGGTGACCGCGCTCGCGATGGCGTTGCCCCGGCGTGCGGCCGGACCGCTCACCTATCCGTCGTTCCGGCGGCTGCGGGCGGGATGACCACGTCGCCGTTGATCGTCCTCGAGCGGGCGGTCGACGTTCACCACCGGCTCGACCGCGCCGGAGTCGCACACGCGATCGGTGGCGCACTCGCGCTGGCCTACCACGTCGCGCAGGCGCGGGCCACCAACGACATCGACCTCAACGTCAGTGCTGACCCGAAGCACCCCGAGGCCGTCTTCGGGCTGCTGCCGCCCGATGTGCCGTGGACAGAGGGGGATGTCGCGGCGGTCCGCCGGGACGGACAGGTCCGGCTGCTCTGGCCGCTGCCGGAGGGCGACGGCCCGGCCATCCCGCTCGACCTGTTCTTCCCGCAGCACGCGCTGCACGCCGCGATCGACGCGCGCACCGAGCTGGTGCCGATGCTGGACGCGACGGTTCCGATCCTGTCGGCGACCGACCTGCTCGTGTTCAAGGCGCTTTTCGACCGTCGCAAGGACTGGGCGGACATCGAAGAGCTCGTGCGGTTCGGCAAGCCGGACGTCGCCGAAGCGCGCCGGTGGCTCACCAAGATCGTGGGTGCGAAGGACCATCGGCTCGCCGCTCTGTCCGAGATCGTGGACGAGGTCACTGACGGCCCTTCGGCCTAGCGGGAACGGGCCGGCCGTCGCCGGTAGACCCCGCGTGATCTGCTCGAAACAAACCTCGCCTACCTTCGAGACCGGAAATCGGCCCGTCGAGGCGGGCTCGGGGACGGCTCACGCAGGGGAGAGTTGATGGCAGGCAACGCAGTACGACGGCAGGCGATCGAGGCCGTGGCGGCCTTCACCCCGCCTCCGGCGACGTTCTCACTCGACGAGGAGCCGGGTGGCATCTTCGGCGAGAACGTCTTCAGCAAGGCAGTGATGCAGAAGGTCCTGCCGAAGGCCGTCTACAAGTCGGTGCTCGCCACGATCGACCACAACCAGACCCTCGACCCCAGCGTCGCTGACGCCGTCGCCGTGGCGATGAAGGACTGGGCGATGTCGAAGGGTGCGACGCACTATGCGCACGTCTTCTACCCGCTGACCGGTCTGACCGCGGAGAAGCACGACAGCTTCCTGGAGCCCAACGGCGACGGCACGGCGCTGGCGGAGTTCTCCGGCAAGACCCTGACCCAGGGTGAGCCCGACGCGTCCAGCTTCCCGAACGGCGGCATCCGCTCGACGTTCGAGGCGCGCGGCTACACCGGCTGGGACGTGACCAGCCCGGCGTACATCCTCGAGAACCCCAACGGCAACACGCTGTGCATCCCGACGGTGTTCGTCTCGATGACCGGCGAGGCGCTGGACCACAAGACCCCGCTGCTGCGCTCGCAGCAGGCGATGGCCAAGCAGGCCGAGCGGGTGCTGAAGCTCTTCGGCCACGAGAACCCCGACGCGGTCGTGTCCTTCGCCGGTCCGGAGCAGGAGTACTTCCTGGTCGACCGCCACTTCCTGTTGGCCCGGCCCGACCTGCTCAACTCCGGCCGGACGCTGTTCGGTGCGAAGCCGCCGAAGGGCCAGGAGTTCGACGACCACTACTTCGGCGCCATCCCGGACCGGGTGCTGGCGTGCATGTTCGACGCCGAGCGCGAGCTGTTCAAGCTCGGCATCCCGGCCAAGACCCGGCACAACGAGGTCGCACCCGGGCAGTTCGAGATCGCCCCGGTCTTCGAGCGCTCCAACATCGCCTCCGACCACCAGCAGCTGCTGATGACGACCATGAAGAAGGTCGCCAACCGCCACGGCATGGAGTGCCTGTTCCACGAGAAGCCGTTTGCCGGAATCAACGGCTCGGGCAAGCACGTCAACTTCTCGATCGGCAACGCCAGCCAGGGCAACCTGCTGCTGCCGGGTGACACGCCCCACGACAACGCGCAGTTCCTCGTCTTCTGCAGCGCGGTGATCCGCGGCGTGCACAAGTACGGCGGCCTGCTTCGCGCGGCGATCGCGTCGGCGGCCAACGACCACCGGCTCGGTGCCAACGAGGCTCCGCCGGCGATCATCTCGATCTTCCTGGGCGAGCAGCTGGCCGACGTGTTCGACCAGATCGCCAAGGGCGGCGCGACGTCGTCGAAGGAGAAGGGGACGCTGATCATCGGCGTCGACACCCTGCCGGTCCTGCCGACCGACCCGGGTGACCGCAACCGGACCAGTCCGTTCGCCTTCACCGGCAACCGGTTCGAGTTCCGCGCCGCCGGCTCGAGCCAGACGATCGCCGGTCCGATGACGATGATCAACACCATCCTGGCGGAGGCGCTGGACTACATCGCCACCTCGCTGGAGACCGCGATCGCCGGCGGCACGGAGTTCAACACCGCCGTGCAGAAGCTGCTCGAGGAGATCATCACCAACCACGGCAACGTCGTGTTCAACGGCAACGGCTACTCCGAGGACTGGCAGGTCGAGGCTGCGGCGCGCGGCCTTGCGAACCTGCGCACGACCCCCGACGCGCTGCCGGAGCTCATCAAGCCGGAGTCGGTGGAGCTGTTCTCGAAGTACGGCGTCTTCACCGAGCGCGAAGCGCACAGCCGCTACGAGATCGGCTTGGAGCAGTACGTCCTCAGCGTCGGGGTCGAGGCTCGCTCGGTGCTGGAGATCGGTACGACGTCGATCCTGCCTGCGGCGACCCGCTACCAGACCGAGCTCGCGGCCAACGTGGCGGCGCTGAAGGCGGCCGGCGTCGAGGCCGACACCACTGCGCTGGGCGAGCTCACCGGGCTGATCGGCTCGCTGCGCGAGGCGCTCGGCACCCTGTCGGCGGGGCTGCGCCACGAGGCCGCGGACGACCTGCTGGCCGAGGCGATCCACTACCGCGACGCGCTGCTGCCGGCGATGCTGGCGGTCCGCTCGGCGGTGGACTCCCTGGAGGCGGTCGTGGCCGACGACCTGTGGCCGTTGCCGACCTACCAGGAGATGCTGTTCATGCTCTGACGTCGCGGCGTCAGCCGGACCGTCACGAAGGGGTCGCAGTCCTCAGACTGCGGCCCCTTCGGCGTCGCGGTGGGCGCGAGTCGGACCGATCCGGCGCGCCCGGGTCGCGCGAGGCCGAGGGTGCAGGGCACGGTGCTCCCACAACGAGACGGTCAGCCCGTGGAACGGCAGGACTCGAACCACGTGGAAGTCGGCGGCGAGCAGCGCCCGTTCGTCGTCGTCGAGCGCCGTCGGCTGCGGCCCGAACGGCATCCGTCCGACCGTCCAGATCCGATGACAGCCGAGGATGCGGGGCACCGCAGTGACGAACGGGGCGTCGACGCCCTTGAACGTGCCGCTTTGCAGGGGCGACTCCGCCACCCCGACATCGCGAATGTGGCGGAAGGCGCCGGGATAGCCGAGCTCCATCAGCCGGAAGTAGTCGCTGAAGAACAGCACACCGTCGCCGGGCCGAGCATGGCGATCGAGGTAGGTCGCGGGCGAGCCGAAGTCGCGTAGCCGGCTGTCCGGCGAGCGGATGTAGCGGGCGGCCGGAAGCTGTGCCAGAAAGACCGCGCCGGCGAGCCCGAGCGCCGGCAGCCAGACCCAGGCGGCCCGCTGCTGTCCCAGTGTGCGGCCGGCGACTCGGACCGCGCCGTGGGCGATGAGCAGGACCGCGCCGAGCACGCAGTAGAGCAGGTAGCGGTCGACATAGAGCGGCTGCCCGACCTCGGACTCCGCGATCAACATGACCGGGGGCACCAGGAGCAGCGGCAGCGCGACGGACACCAGCGAGGCCGGCCCGCGGCGCCGCCACGCGGCGAGCGCCCGGTGGTTCGCTAGCGCAGTCCGCACGTGCCCGGCCGGGACGCAGCCGGCGATCACACAACCGATCGTGACCACCATGATCGCAGGACGCGGACCGAAGAAGTCGCGCAGCAGAGTCACGACGTCGTGGCCGCTCGGCCGGGTCACCCAGTCGACGGCGTCCTGCTGCCCGCTGCTGATCACGAACAACGGGATCACCGAGAGGATGCCGGCCGCCGCGGCGGCGAACCACTGCCGGCGTACCCGGGGCGCGTATCCGGTGACCGCCATCGTGACCGCGTGCGCGGCGACGACGAGCAACGCCATCTCGTTGAGCCAGCCGGACGCCGCGATCAGCGCGCCGTACGTCGCCCAGCGGCGTAGCAGGACTCGGCCCGGCCGGTCGGCACGGGCAGCCTCCAGCGCCCGCAGCAGCGCCAACGTCGCCGCAGCGATCAGCAGTGACACTGCCGAGTACGAACGCGCGGTCTGCGCGTAGAACATGACGAACGGGTTGATCGCGTAGAAGATGCCGGCCACGAGCCCGACGCAGAGCCGCCCGGTCAGCCGGCGGCCGAGCTCGCTGACCAGACCTGCCGTCGCGACCGCAGCGATGAGGGAGGGCAGCCGCAGCGCCACGGGACCGGTGCCGAAGGCGACCCAGGCGTGCATCCCGAGGTAGTACAGGCCGTGGACGGCGTCGATGTGGCGCAGCAGGTGGAACAGGTCGTGGATCGGCAGCAGCGCCGCCCAGCGAGTGGCCGACTCGTCACCGCTGTACGCGCCGTGCCGTTGCAGGCCCCAGGCGCCGAGGCCGGCCAGCAGGGCCGGCGCCGCCAACCAGACGGCGACGCGGGCCAGCCGAGACTCGCGCCGCGGCGCCAACCTCAGATTCGGCTCCCCGGCGGTCCACGCGGGGGCAACCGGCTGCTCCGGGATCAGCACGTCCCAGGCGGCGGTCGGCCGGGCGGGGGCGGACTCCAACGACATCGGCCGTGGCCTCACGTATGGGCTAGTCGCCACGAACGATGTCTCCTGCTTGCTCCGTGACCGACCCGGCGCTCACAGCAAACTGTAAGGCACCCGGATACTTGCTTGCTTATGAAGGTCTTCAGGTTCGACGATCCGCTCGTCGCGATCCACGGCGCGGCCGACTTCGACCGCACCGAGGGCGGGATCAGCCCCCGCCGGCTGCCGGCTTGGACCCGCATCCAGGTGCCGGACGCGCTCTCGGACGTCGCCAGCCGGATGCCGGCGGGTTGCTACGTCGCGCTGCGTACGACGGCAACCGTCATCGAGCTCGACGCCCGGACGATGATCC
The DNA here is from genome assembly GCA_035550055.1 of Mycobacteriales bacterium. Taxonomy (NCBI): domain Bacteria; kingdom Bacillati; phylum Actinomycetota; class Actinomycetes; order Mycobacteriales; species Mycobacteriales bacterium. The sequence goes on from DASZRO010000114.1 coordinate 7,793, forward strand.
TGAACAGCCCGCCGACCGCGCCGCGGCCCGCCGTGTTCGACCTGGTCGTGGACGGCCGGATCGCAGACTCGGTCGCGGTCACGGACGGTGACCGGCTCGTCGTACGCAACCTGCGGCCCCTGGACGTGTCGGTCGAGCGCGGCGCGCTCGCGACGGTCCGCTTCGCCGACCTGCCACCCGGTGTGAAGGACCTCGAGATCTGGCTGCCGCACAACGCGACGGTCGAGCTGCGTGAGCTCCGCCTCGATGACGACGCGTCGCTGGAGCCGCGGCTTCCGGACACTCGCAAGGTCTGGGCCCACTACGGCAGCTCCATCAGCCACTGCCTGGAGGTGCCGCGCCCGACCGACGTCTGGCCAGCGCAGGTGGCGCGCTCGACCGGCCTGAGCCTGATCGACCTCGGTTTCGGCGGGAGCTGCCACCTCGACCAGTACGCGGCACGCACCATCCGCGATTTGGCCGCGGACGTCATCACCCTCAAGGTGGGCATCAACGTCTCCAACGGCGACACGATGCGCGAGCGCGCCTTCGTCCCGGCCGTCCACGGCTTTCTCGACACGATCCGCGAGGCTCAGCCCGACGTTGCGATCGTCGTGATCTCGCCGATCATCTGCCCGCCGGCCGAGGACCATCCCGGTCCGGCAAGCCGCGGTCCGGATGGCAGCTACCAGCGCGTCGAGCGTCCCGACGACCTCATGACCGGAGCGTTGACGTTGCAACGGATGCGCGAGCTGCTCGAAGCCGCCGTGGCCAGTCGTCAAGGGCAGGGCGACGCGAACCTGCACTACCTGGGCGGGCTCGCGCTGTTCGGTGCGCCCGACGCGCACCTGTTGCCGGACGACCTCCATCCCAGCCCCGAGGGGTACCGGATGATCGGCGAGCGGTTCACCGACCTGGTGTTCGGTCCCGACGGGTTGCTGCGCGAACTTGGTGGGTTCTGAGCGGTCGGCTCAGCGAAGCCCGTCGAAGAGGTCCTTTTCCGGAAGCGGCGCGTTCGTCGTGTCACGCACCCGCACGAAGGTCTCCTCGCCCATCAGCTTGGTGAAGGTGTCCAACCCCAGCTGAAGGAAGAAGATGTTCTCGCCCTGGCTGGCGTGCGCCGCGAGTGAGTTGAACTTCTGCTCGCTGTAGTCGCGGATGTCCACCCAGGTGGTGATCTGGTCGTCGGGAAGCCCGATGTCGAGCGCGCCGTCCTCAGCCGCGGGAGGTTCCTCGTCCCAGTCCGCCAGACCGGCGTCGCGCATCGCGTTGCCGAACTCTTCCATCCGCGACTTGGGGATCGTGCCCCAGTAGACCTTGGCCGACGATCCCGTGGCGGCGTGAGCGGCCATCGTGATCCGGTGGGCCTGAATGTGGTCCGGATGCCCGTAGAAGCCGTTCTCGTCGTAGGTCACGATCACGTCCGGCTGGTATTTCTCGATGAGCGCCCCGAGCTTTGCCGCGCCGTCCGCCACGGGAGTCGACCAGAACGACTCGGGCGCGTTGTTGAACTGCTCCCAGCCCATCATTCCGGAGTCGTGGTAGCCCAGCAGCTCGAGATCGCTGATGCCGAGGATCTCGCAGGACTTCTCGAGCTCCGGGATGCGCAGGGCCGCGACCGCGTCCGGATCGTGTCCGGGCTCGCCCGGCTTGACCCCGCCAGGGCCGTCGCCGCAGCGACCGTCGGTGCAGGTGACGAGCACGGTACGGATGCCTTCGGCGGCGGCCTTGGCCAGCACCCCGCCGGTGCCGGTGGCCTCGTCGTCGGGGTGGGCGTGCACGGCCATCAGGGTCAGCTGCCGGTCAGTCACGGTGATCAGGCTATGAGTCGCGCGGGAGTGGTATCAGAAACCGGGAAAGACGCGACGCAGGTCGTCGATGGTGAGCTCGCCCGACACCCGCACCGAATCCGGCGTGTAGGCGTCGGTCAGCCGCCCGCCGATCAGTCGGACCAGCGCCTCCAGAGGCCCTTCGAACGACGCCGTGACGTTCTGCGGCGAGCTGGTCAGCCGCACCCGGTCGGCGATGACGAGGCCGTAGCTTCCCGCGTCGACGACGGCCGGCTGGGACAGGGCATCGGCCTTGCCGACGTGACGGAGCATGAAGGCCAGCCCCCCGGAGTACTGCTCGGCGAGGATGTCTGCGGCCTCGTCGTCGAGCTTGGCGGTCGGGTCGAGTGCGACCCGGACGTCCCAGCTGTGCAGCGCCACCTCGTTCAGCCGCATGCCGGTCAGGGTCGCGATGCCGACCGGCTCCGGCAGGTAGCTGAGCTTCACGTGCAGGCCCTCGCGCTGCTCGGCGGTGAGCGCGTCGAGCAGTTCGACGAGCTGTTCGTCGTGCGCGACGAACTGCTGCGCCTGTTCGTCCGGACGCATCCCGTCCCAGCGGTCCCAGATCCGTCGGTTGTAGTCGTCTTCGGGCTCGGCGGCGTCGCCGAGCGCGACCTGGCAGGCGCGTAGGTTGAGCTCGGCGCCGCTGCCGAGGTGCGACAGCACCTGGGCGACCGACCACTCCGAGGCGGCGGACGGGCCTTTCAGCTCCGCGTCACTGAGGTTCGCGACCACACTCGCGAGCGCGTCGTGATGGTCGAGGAGGGCAGCGATGGTGCGGTCTGCGAGGGAAGCCATGTTCGTCCCAGCCTGCGCGCTGCCGTGGATATTCCCGAATCACCAACCGCGGGGGAGCGCTGCGCGGTCTGCGGTCGTCGTCACCGGGTTGGCCCGACACGGCTCACCGACGAGCCGGTCGCAGGCTGGCTCGTGGCCGGGTGCTCGATGCCCGGACAGCCTTCCGACGACCAGCGCCGAGTCGTGGCTGTGGTCGAGTGAGAGGGTGTCGATCTCGCCCGCGTCGCTGGACAGGAAGTTCCAGTCGCCCGTGCCGCTGGGCGCGTCGAGCCAGATCCGGATCGCGGTCCCGGCACGGAACGTGTGCGTGAAGTTCGGGATCTCGACCCGCGCCCGGACGAGCCTGCCGGGGGTGAGGGGCTGCAGCGCCGCCATCGTCTCCTGATGCACCGGCAGCAGGCGGCTCGACAGCGCCTTGTCGATCGCGCGTGCCGACACGCGCAGCCAGCCGCGCTGCACGTACTCCTCCTGGCCGCCCGGGCGCACCTCGGTGACGGTGACCTGCACGTCGGTGTTGGTGGCTGTCGAGGACAGCCACAGGTTCAACGATGCCGGTCCGGACAGCGTGATCGTGCGGGTCAGCCGTGGCGTGGTGAACGACAGCGCGGTGCCCGCGACGATGGCCGAGGCCTGCCACGGCAGCTCCCCGACCGGCCCGCCCGACGCGTCCAGGATCGCGCCCGGAACGTCGTTGTTCACGATCGGTCCTGGCAGCGGCGCGAAGGTCTCCGATCCGCTCGCGGCCGTGGCGCGCTGCGCCGCGAGTCCGCCGCCTGTCCGCAACCACAACGTCGTCGGATGCACCGGCACCGGCAGCCGTGGACGGGTGATGACGAAGCCGGGCTTCGCCTCGGTCAGCTGGTCGTCGCTGGACTGCGCACCGCCCGCGGCGGTCGTCTCTTCCCAGAGCCGGACGTGCGGCGTGCGGGCGAACCCGTTGGCCTCCTGCTTCACGAAGTGGTCCATGAACGCGAGCAGCGTCGGGCGGAAGGACTTGCTCAGGTAGATGTCGTGCTGGCCGTTGGTCCCGACGTACCAGGTCCTCGACGGGTCGAGGAGCTGCTGGTAGTAGCCGCCGCGCGAGCCCACCTCTTCGTCCTGCCAGTCGACCATCGACAGGACGGGTACGGCGATGCGCCTGGTCATGGCGCGCAGGTCACGGTTGCGCCAGAACCCGTCCTCGAACAGGTGCGTGGAGTCCGCGGTCGGTGAGGTGGCCTGACCCACGGTGACGTTGCGGGCGAGGTCGACGGCGCACCGCGTGTCGCCGTCGCCGACCGCGTCCAGCGCGGCGTAGGTCCACGAGTCGAGGATGGTGGCCCACCACAGGTTGTTGAACTCCGGGTTCGGGATGCCGCCGGGTGCGCCGACGTCGCGGAGCGGATCGGTCACGACCATGCCCGGTGCGATCGCGTCGAGTGCCTTCGGCCGGGTCGACGCGGTGAACAGCTGGCCGATGCCGGGCCAGGACCAGTCATACATCCCGACGCGACCGGTCGACCACGGCTGGCGGGCCGCCCACTCGACCCCCAGCGCTCCGTCGGTGCCCCAGTCCTCGGCGAACAGGTCGAAGGTCCCGGACGAGCAGCCGGTGCCCGGCATCTGCAAGCCCATCACCGCGTAGCCGCGGCGCAGCAGGCTCGCGTCCAGCTCGCTGGACATCCAGGTGGCGCCCTGCTGGTAGGCGACGCCGCCGATCTCGCCGGCGTCGTACCCGTCGTACTGCATCAGGACCGGGAAGCGACCGTGCGCGCGGGGGAGCAGGACGCTGTAGCGCAGCTCGACCCCGCCCGGGGCGGGCAGGTAGCCCCAGATCCGCCTCGCCCAGGGGTTCGCGGTGGCGGTCGCGGCGTGGGTGCGCGCCGCCCCGGTCGACGCGTATGTCGGCGCGAGGCGCCCACTCAGCCCGCCCAGGCAGGTCAGCGAGACGGCGAGCGCAATGACGACGCCACGACGCAGCCGGCTCATCGGGTCAGCTCCACGCCGTCGATCATCTCGGTTGTGCTCCGGGCGGCTCGTGAGCGACGCGAATCGCTACGGCCGCCACAGCGATGGCATCTTGAGCACATGAGCTTCCGGACGGTGTCGAGCCGCGAGGTGTATCGCAACCCGTGGATCACCGTGCGCGAAGACGCGGTCGAGCTGCCCGACGGCACGCCTGGGCTGTACGGCGTCGTCGACCGGCCTGACTTCGCCCTCGTCATCCCTCGCGAACCGGACGGCAGCATGTGGCTCGTCGAGCAGTACCGCTACGCGATCGGCCGCCGATCCTGGGAGTTCCCGCAGGGCACCTGGCCGCCCGGCGGGGAGCGCGGCTCGATCGAAGAGCTGGCACGTGCCGAGCTTCGCGAGGAGACCGGAATCCGCGCGGCGGAGCTGCGCCACCTCGGCCACCTCTATACGGCGTACGGGTTCTGCAGCCAGGGTTACGACGTGTGGCTCGCGTCAGGCCTCACCGCCGGCGAGCACGAGCGCGAGCCGACGGAGCAGGACATGGTCCAGCGGCGGTTCACCGCCGCCGAGTTCGAAGCGGCGATTTGCCGGGGCGAGATCTTCGACAGTCATTCGCTGGCGGCATACGGGTTGTTGCAGCTGCTCGGCGCCTAGCTGCGTCCGCCCGTGGGCGGGATGACATGGTTCTGCGATGAGCGACTACCGCGACATCACCTACGACCTGGCCGACGCCATCGCCACCATCACGCTGAACCGGCCGGACAAGCTCAACGCTTTCACGCCGCTCATGTGCGAGGAGCTCATCGACGCGTTCGACCGGGCCGACGCCGATGACGACGTACGGGTCGTGATCGTGACGGGTGCCGGGCGCGGCTTCTGCGCCGGCGCCGACCTGTCCAGCGGCGGCAGCGCGTTCGACCCGCAGCGCCGGGGGCACAGCGCGGGCCAGGTGCCGCGCGACGGCGGGGGCCGGGTGAGCTTGCGCATCTTCGAAAGCCGCAAGCCGGTCATCGCTGCGATCAACGGGCCGTGTGTGGGCGTCGGGGTGACGATGACCCTTCCGATGGACATCCGCATGGCGTCGGACACCGCGAAGTTCGGGTTCGTCTTCGCACGCCGGGGGATCGTGCCGGAGGCCGCGTCGTCGTGGTTCCTGCCCAGGATCGTCGGGCCGAGCCAGGCGATGGAGTGGTACGCGACGGGAAGGGTGTTCGGTCCGGAGGAGGCGCTCGCGAGCCGGCTGCTGCGCAGCGTCCACCCCGCGGCGGAGCTGCTCGGCGCGGCGACGGCCCTCGCCCGCGAGATCGCTGACAACACCTCCGCCGTCAGCGTGGCCCTCGCCCGTCAGTTGATGTGGCGCGGCCTGACCTTCGATCGGCCCCACCTCTCCCACGTCGCCGACTCGCGGGCCATGGCCGCGGCCGGCGGCGGCCGGGACGCGGTCGAAGGGGTGACGTCGTTCCTCGAGAAACGGCCGCCGGCGTTTCCCGGCAAGGTCAGCGTCGACTACCCCGACGTGTTCGGCGACCCGCAGCCGGACTGGGCCGGCCAGCCGTGAGCGCGTTGCGCGTGGGGCTGATCGGCGCCGGACCGTGGGCGCAGATCGCCTATGTGCCGATGATCACCGGTGGGCCCGAGCTCGAGCTCTGCGGTGTGTGGGCGCGGCGCCCGCAGGCGGCGCAGGAGCTCGCGGAGGTGGCAGGTACGACGGCTGTCGAGTCCGTCGAGGAGCTCTTCGACCGCTGCGAGGTCATCGCGTGCGCGGTACCGCCGGCGATCCAGGCCGGTTATGCGATCCAGGCGGCTGCGGCCGGCAAGCACCTGATGCTCGACAAGCCGCTCGCCGACAGTGCCGAACGAGCCGAGGAGGTCGCCGGCGCGATCGCCGACGCCGGCGTCACGTCGATCGTGATGTTCACCTCGCGGTTCCGGCCCGACGTGCGCGAGCTGCTCGACACCGTCACGGATCCGACGTACGCGCAACTGGTCAACCTCAACGGCGCCTTCCTCAGCGGACCCTTCGCGGGCTCGCCGTGGCGTCAGCAGGAGGGCGCACTGCTCGACTGGGGCCCGCACGGCGTGGACCTGCTGATGCACGCGCTCGGTCCGGTCGTGGCGTGCGAAGCGACCGAGCGCGGCGCGGTCGTCTCGGCCGTCCTGCACCACGAGGGCGGTGGGCTGTCGCAGCTGCTGTTCGGCTCGCGGTGGCCGCATGAGCCGGTGAGCCGGCTCGATCTGGTGGATGCCGCCGGACGGCACTGCGCCGACTGGACCGGCCGCAGGGCACAGGCCTACCAGCGCACCTTCGCGACTCTGCGCGAGGAGTTCGCGGCGTCGGTGCGGACCGGTGCAGCCCACCCGTGCGATGCACGGCGCGCCGCGGACGTTCAGCACGTCGTGGACCGGTTGCGCCGATCGGCGCGCGATCACCGCGAGTAGCGCGTGCCCCTCAGTTTCAAGGTACCCCCGGACCGGGGGCTTGCGGCAAGACCCGGGTCGTGCCGCACACTCGTCGGCCGAAGACCTGGCCGGCCACGAAAGCGAGGGACGCGATCAGCGCGTTCGATCTTCCTGCCCACCTTGCCGCGAAAGCCGCCCCGGCGCTCATCGCGGCCGACGAGCAACACTTCCACGCGATCGCCGAGTGCCTCACCGCCACGATCGCCGAGCTGTCCGAGCGCCTCGAGCGCGAGCTGAGAACCGCGGGCGGTGAGGGCCAGGCCGCGATGGACCGCGACCTCGAGATCCATCGGCTCGCGGCCCGGCTGCGCACCCTCAGGCGGTTCGGACTTGATCTCTGCCTCGGCCACGTGATCGGCAGCGAGGACGGCGAGCCGGCGTACGTCGGCCGGCTCGGCCTGACCGATCCCAGCGGCCGTCGGTTGCTGCTCGACTGGCGCTCACCCGCCGCCGAGCCGTTCTTCGGCGCGACGCATGCGAACCCGATGGGCCTGGCGAGCCGGCGGCGCTACCGGTGGAGCCGCGGCAAGATCAACGACTACTGGGACGAGGTGTTCACCCCCGAAGGCTTCGAAGGCCACGCGCCCGCCCTCGACGACCAGTCGGCGTTCATCGCCAGCCTGGGCGGCAGCCGGTCGCCGCGCATGCGGGACGTACTCGCGACGATCCAGGCCGATCAGGACGCGATCATCCGCGCCGGTTCCGCTGGGGCGCTCGTCGTCGACGGCGGTCCCGGCACGGGCAAGACCGTCGTCGCCCTGCATCGCGCCGCGTACCTGCTCTACGCGGACCCGCGGCTGGGACATCACCGCGGCGGCGTGCTGTTCGTCGGGCCGCACGAGCCCTACCTGGCCTACGTCGCGGACGTCCTGCCCAGTCTCGGTGAGGAGGGCGTGCAGATCTGCACGTTGCGGGATCTGGTCCCGGAAGGTCGTGACGCGAGGGTCGAAGCCGATCCGGAGGTCGCCCGCCTCAAGTCGTCCGCGGCGCTGGTCAAGGCGATCGAGCCGGCCGTCCGCTACTACGAGAAGCCACCGAAGAAGGGGCTGAACGTCGAAAGCCACTACGGCGACGTTTGGCTCAGCGCCGAGGACTGGGCCGAGGCTTTCGATGCGGCCGAGCCCGGTACGCCGCACAACGAGGCGCGCGCCGAGGTGTGGGACGCGCTGGTCGAGATCGCGATCGACAACTTCGACAGCGACGAGATCGAACCGCACCTGCTCCGGCGTTCGCTCACCCGCAACCGCGAGTTGCTCACCACGTTCGCGCGGGCCTGGCCGTTGCTCGACCCGGCCGAGCTGGTCGGCGACCTGCTGACCGTTCCGGCGTATCTGCGGCTGTGCGCGCCGTCGTTGAGCGATGACGAGGTCGCCGCGTTGCAGCGGCCCGTCGCAGATGCCTGGACGGTGTCCGACCTGCCGATGCTCGACGCGGCTCGCCTCCGCCTCGGCGACGCGGAGGCCGCTCGCCGGGCCCGCCAGCGACAGTCGGCAGTGGCGGCCGAAGCGGAGCAGCGAGAGGCGGTCATCGACAGCTTGCTCGCCTCCGACCATGACGGCGACAGTGCCGTCCAGATGTTGCGTTCGATCGTCGACGCCGAGGGCAACGCCGTACTCGGCTTTCACGACGTGCGTGACGCGCTGATCGACGAGTCGGGCCTGCCGAGTGCGACACCGGACCGCCTCGCCGGGCCCTTCGCCCACATCGTCGTGGACGAGGCGCAGGAGCTCACCGACGCCGAGTGGCAGATGCTGCTGTCGCGGTGCCCGTCCCGCAGCTTCACGATCGTCGGGGACCGCGCGCAGGCCCGGCGCGGGTTCACGGAGTCCTGGCAGGCGCGGTTGGCGCGGGTGGGCCTGGACCGCGTCGAGCTGGCGACGCTGACCGTGAACTACCGGACGCCGGAGGAGGTCATGGCCGAGGCCGAGCCGGTGATCCGGGCCGTGTTGCCGGACGCCAACGTGCCGACGTCGATCCGCACCGGCGGCCGTCCTGTCGTGCACGCCGCGGCGTCGGAGCTGACCTCGATCCTGGACGCCTGGCTCGCCGAGCACCCGGACGGCATCGCCTGCGTGATCGGGGAACCGACGTTCGAAGCCACCGGCCGGGTTCGCTCCCTCACGCCCGAGCTCGCCAAAGGCCTCGAGTTCGACCTCGTCGTGCTCGTCGACCCGGCCGGCTGGGGGGAGGGCGTCGCAGTGGCTGTCGACCGCTACGTAGCGATGACCAGAGCGACCCAGCAGCTCGTGATCCTCACGTCTGCGTGACTGGCGAGCAGGAGCACCCGGCGGTCGGCGAGCGACCCGCGCCGGTAGTTACTCGTCGTCCCCGAGCTCGCGAATGCGGTCCGCCGGAATCGTCTCGGTGAGCACGCGAGAGCCCGTCGAGTACCGAACCGTGGCGATCCAACCTTTGCGCGGGTCCTCGCGCCACAGGCCCATCGTGCCCGTGAACCACTGGCCGTCGCGCTCGACCTCGACCCGCTTCACTGCGTCGATCCCATCGATCAAAGGTACGGCCACGAAGCGATCTTCGCCACGGACGTTGTCTTCATGACGCCGATCAGTCGCCGCTTTCGTTGATGCCGCACTTGTCCGCGAGGTAGCTGGCAATCGCCGCGTCGGCCTTGGTGAAGGCGGGTGTGTCGATCGAGGCGAAGGCGCTCGGGTCGACCTTGTGGTAGTCGTACCCGGCGTTCTTCAGCAGCGTGAACACCTTCTTGGCCCCGGCCACCACCGTCTGGACGTCGGGCTTGATCGACGCCGGCGCTGTGGCCGCGAACTCGTCGAGCTCGCTCACCGCCTTCGCGGCGTAGGCGGCGAGCTGCTTCGGGTCGTCGGAGGTGAAGGCTTTCGAGTCGTTCTCCTCCTGCGCCTGGGCGGTCCTGGCGAAGGTGCAGAAGGAGCTGGCGTCGGTCCCAGCGGACGTTGTGGAGGCGCCACCGGACGACGTCGTCGGCGTGGATGCGGCGGCGGTGGTGCCGAGGGCCGCCGGCGTGGTCCCTGCCGCCGCCCCGCCGGAGCTGCTGGCGCCGCAGCCGGCCAGGCAGCAGCCGGCAGCGATCAGCGCGGCCCCTACGCGCAGACCGTGCCAGTGCTGCGTCCCGTCACCGTTCACCGGTCGGCTCCCTCGTCGTACGTGCTGCGGTCGACCCGGCGACGCGGGTTGATCATGACCTTAGCGGGGCGAGAGGGAATGCCCGACCCGTCGCCGAAGTAGGCGCCGTGGCTGTTCATCGGCTGAGAACCGTCCTGTTGCTGCCGGCACTGCTCGCTGCGGGGTCCGCCGCCTTGCCGGGCGGGTCACCGCAGCACAGTGACGCGCCTTCTCCGGTCGTCATCAGTGTGCTGTCCGGTCGCGCCGATCTGGTGAGCGGCGGGCGCGCGCTCGTTGCGGTCTCGCCCGCTGCCGACGCGGGACGGTTGACCATCACCGTCGACGGGCGCGACGTGACGCGCAGGTTCGCCGTCCGCCAGGACGGGGCGCTCGACGGCAGCTACGCCGGGCTGCTTCGCGGCCTGCGGGTCGGCCGCCACGTCGTGCGAGCGACGTTGCCGGACGGGACCGGCGCCGAGCTCACCGTCACGAACCACCCGAACGGCGGGCCGCTGTTCGCCGGGCCGCAACCGCAGCCGTGGACGTGTCAGAAGGGCGCGCGCGACAAGAAGTGCGACGAGCCGGCGACCGTCCGCTACAAGTACGTCTCCACCGACCCGGCGCAGCCCGGCTTCGAGCCCTACGACCCGGCCCACCCGCCGACGGACGTCGCGACCACGACCACCGACCAGGGTGTGACGGTGCCGTTCGTGATCCGGATCCAGACCGGCTACATGGACCGCGACCAGTACGAGATCGCGTCGCTGTACCAACCGGGCAAACCGTGGACGCCCTTCGCCCCGCAGCCCGTGTGGGACCACAAGCTGCTGATCATGCACGGCGCCAGCTGTGCGGCGCAGTACAAGCCGACGACCGCGCCGGACGTCACCGGCAGCTCCAACCCCACCAGCGCCGTCGGCAAGCTCGCGCTCGGCAAGGGCTACATGACCATGTCGACGGCGCTGGACAACTCCGGGCACGACTGCAACGTCGCGATCCAGGCGGAGTCGCTGGTGATGGCCAAGCAGTACATCGCGACGCACTACGGCTTGATCCGTTACACGATCGGCACCGGCTGCTCAGGCGGCTCGCTCGCCGTGCAGTGGGTCGCCAACGCCTACCCCGGCGTCTACCAAGGGATCCTGCCCACTTGCTCGTTCCCGGACTCGATGACGTCGGCGACCCAGGTTGCCGATTACGCGTTGCTCGAGCGCTACTGGCTCAGCCTCGCCGACAACAGCGTGACCCGCGGCGTCGTCTGGTCACCCACGCAGTTCGGCGCGGTCGAGGGCAACTTGCTGCCCGTGGACGCCCTCCTCAGCGTCGGCTGCCTGTCACCGGCTGCGCCGTACACCCCGGCGAAGTGCCCGACCGGCTACCTGTCGGGTGCGGTGCCGTACTTCCCGTGCGCGGGTACGACGGACAAGACCCGCTACAACGCGACGACCAACCCGGGCGGTGTCCGCTGTTCGATCTTCCAGCTGGACAAGAACCTGCTCGGGCTGCGCCCTCGCCGGGAGTGGAGCGCGGCGGAGAAGAAGGTCGGGCGGGGCTTCGCCAACATGCCGCTGGACAACGTCGGGGTGCAGTACGGCCTCGGCGCATTGCAGAAGGGCGAGATCACTGCGGCGCAGTTCGCCGATCTCAACGCCCACATCGGCGGGGTGAACATCGATCTCGGCTGGGTCCCGACCAGGTTGCGCGCAACTCGCACCTCGCTCGCCAACGCCTACCGCAGCGGCCTGATCAACGAGGCGAACAACCTCGGCCAGACCGCGATCATCGACTGCCGCGGCCCTGATCCGGGCGTCGCACACGACGCCTATCGCGCCTTCGCGATCCGTGCCCGGCTCGATCGGGAGAACGGCACGCACGGCAACCAGCTGATCTGGGAGGGTGCGGAGCCGGTCTTCGGCGACGCCGCCTGCGAGCGCAACGCGTTCCTTGCGATGGACCGCTGGCTGACCGCGGTGGCGGCTGACGAAAGTGACCGATCGCTGGCCACGAAGGTCATCGCCGACAAGCCGACAGATCTGAGCGACGAGTGCTGGGACGGCGCCGGGACGTTGCTGTGGCACTCGCTGTGCGGCCCGGACGTCGTGCCGGTGTACGGAACGGCGCGCATGGTCGCCGGTGACTCGATCAGCACCGACAACAACAAGTGTCAGCTCGAGCCGCTCGACCGGTCGTCGTACACGACAACCGTTGCCGGTGTGACCACGCCGGTCAGCTTCACCGCATCCGAATGGGCCGAGCTCGAGCACGCTTTCCCGACGGGGGTGTGCGACTTCGCAAAACCCGGAGTGGAGCAGCAGCCCACGATCCCGTGGCAGACCTACCAACAGGCCGACGGGCGAGTGATCTACGGCGGCCGCCCGCTCGGGCCGGCGCCGGTGTCCCACCCGATCGGGTCGTGAAAGCGATGCGCCTGTCGGGACGGCGGTTGTCCGTGTCGGTGGTGACCGTGGCGTTGGCCGCGTCCTCGGCGGCGACCGCCAGCGCTGCCGGCGGGCAGACCAGCGCAGCCCCGCCGACCGCCTCAGCGCTCGGCGTGTTCGCCGGCCACACGATGGACGGCAGCCCGATGCCGTGCACCACTCGCTCCGACGGGATACGCGTGTGCGTCGGCAACGAGAGCGGGGTGGGCAAGCCGGACTACCGGCTCGCCAGCTTCGACGGCACGCCGCTGGCGACCTACGTGACGTTGCCGGCGGCGGCTGCCCCCGCGCACGGGTATCCGCTCGTCGTCGAGAGCCACGGCTGGGGCGACCCGCCGACCGGACCGGGCGACCACCAGTACGGCGGGCCGTCGCCGTTGCAGTGGGCGCGGCAGGGCTACGCGGTCCTGCAGATGGCCGCGCGCGGCTGGGGCAACTCCTGCGGCAAGCTGGCGTCGCGACTCGTCGACCCGGCGGCCTGCGCCAACGGCTTCATCCACATGGACGACTACCGCTACGAGGCCCGCGACGTCGAGCACGCGGTCGGTCTGCTGGTCGACGAGGGCTTCGCCGACCCCGACCGCATCGGCGTGATGGGGGAGTCCTACGGCGCCGGGGTGTCTCTCGAGCTCGCCACGCTGAACAACCGCGTGATGCTGCCCGACGGGAAGCTCGTGCCGTGGCGCAGCCCGGACGGCACACCGCTGCACATCGCGGCGGCGGCACCGTTCGCCACGTGGAGCGACCTGGTCTACGCGTTGGCGCCGAACGGCCGGACGTTCGACGACTCGGTGACGTCTCCCACCGCTGATCTGTCACCGATCGGCGTCATGAAGACCTCGATCATGTCCGGCCTGTTCCTCGTCGGGACCGAGAGCGGCTATATCGCCGCCCCGGGTGTCGACCCCCAGGCGAACATCACCGCCTGGTACGTCGCGATCCTCGCTGGCGAGCCGTACACGCTCCCGATCGACCACGCGTTGCTGCGCCAGGCCTCCGAGTACCACTCGCCGTACTACCTGCTCGGCGGTGACTACCGGATGCGCCGCGAGGCTCCCGCGCCGTTGCTGATCTCCAACGGGTTCACCGACGACGTGTTCCCCGCCGACGAGGCGCTGCGCTACTACAACCTGGAACGCCGGCTCTACCCGCATGACCCGATCTCGCTGTTCTTCGGCGACGTCGGGCACCAACGCGCCGACAACAAGCCGGCTGACGACGCGCAGCTCCAGCCGCGGGTCGAGGCCTTCTTCAACCACTACGTGAAGGGCAGCGCGCCCGCGCCCGCGCTCGGGGTCACCGCGATGACCCAGAGCTGCCCGGTGAGCACCAAGTCGGCCGGACCGTTCCATGCCGCCACCTGGGCGGCGCTGCATCCCACCGCGGTGACGTACCGGTCGGCGAGTGTCCGCACTCTGCTGTCGGTGAGCGGCAGCCCGCTCGTCGGGAAGACCTTCGACCCGGTCTTCGGCGGTCTGGCGTGCACCACAGCGCCATCGACCGGGCAGGGTCCCGGCGTCGCGAGCTATTCGCTGCCGGTCGCCCGCGGCAACGGCTACACCTTGCTCGGGGCGCCCACCGTCACGGCCGACCTCACCGTCACGGGGACGACGTCGTCGGCCTATCTCGCCGAGCGGCTTCTCGACGTGAACCCGGCGACCAAGACCGAGACCCTCGTCGCACGCGGCCTCTACCGCATCGACCCCAAGCATCCCGACGGTCGGCAGACCTTCCAGCTCCACCCGGCCGGCTGGCACTTTGCGGCCGGGCACGTCGCGAAGCTCGAGCTGCTCGGCGAGGACGCGCCGTACAGCAGGCCGGCCAACGGGGTGTACTCCGTCTCGGTGTCGAACCTCGAGCTGACGCTCCCGACGCACTGACGACGATGCCGGCGTCCGTCAGAAGACGGGAATGATGTCCTCGGGGCTGATCTCGCTGACGTCGACGCCGTCGATGTCGAGCTCGGGAATGGCGGGGAACTCGATGCCCCACCGCCCGACAATGGCGCGGACCTTCGCCATGGCGACTCGCCAGTTCTCCGCCTGCTGCTCGTAGTTGAGGATGCCGAGGCCGGCGTCGCGAGCGATGTCGATGAGGATCCGGTGGTTGTCGAGGAAGTACGGCGGCAGATCCCAGAACTGCGTCGGCGGCTCCCACAGGATCATCGACAGGAAGACGAAGCCGGCTCGCAGCTGCCGGGTGATCTGCGAGCGGTCGACCTCCGACAGGCCCGGGTACTCCTTCTCCAGGATCGTCATGCAGATCTGCAGATGCCGGGACTCGTCGCGCCCGATGCGGTGGAACACCTCCTGCAACAGCGGGTGTTGCGCTCCGGTGGCCATCATGCGGAACAACGTGGAGGAGGCGACCTCGCCCATCATGAACGAGGTGAACAGCACCGCCATCGGATGTTTGCCGAGGCTCGCCGAGTAGCCCGACCAGTACCTGCCGCCGTTGTAGTAGAGCCAGCTGATGTTGTTGTGCGCCGCTCGCTCCAGATCCGTTGCCGGCGTCCAGTCGACCGGGCCGCCCGGCCACAGCCTCCCGATCGCCCGCTGGCAGCACTCCTCGTGGTTCATCTCGTCGCGGGTGATCGAGAAGAAGCACTTGCGGACCGGGTCCTCCTCGTGCACTTCGAAAGCGTGGATCGTCGCGCGGGCGAAGACGGCGGGACCGCTCGCGTCGAAGTTGGCGAGCAGCGCCCACCAGTACATGAACGCGAGACGTTGCTCGGCGGTGTAGGCCTCCGGGTCGAGGGAGTCCCACGGCAGGTCCGACGGGTTCCACAGCGCGACCTTGGACTTCTCGTAGATCGCGGCGAGCTTGTCGGTGTCGACCCGCCATTCCATCGGGTAGATGTTCGGCTGCGGGATGGGCGGCGCAGGCCAGAACCCGCCGTCGGGAACGTGGACGCTCATGCCGGTCACCTCACCTGCTACGAGCGTACGACTCAGGAGCCGAACCGGCGCCGAAGTTCAGGAGGTGACGTCGGCGTCGCTGAACCTCGCCCACGCCAGGCCGCCGGCGATCGCGACGTAGACCAGCTGGAGCAGCAGGTAGCGGGCGAGCTGGCCGAAGTCCGGCCCGACCCTGATCAGCGTCCCGAACGACTGCCAGTAGTTGCTGATCAGTCCCGGGTGGATCGCGTGCAGCTCGGGGATCTGGTCGAGCACGATCGAGAGCACCGCAAACCCGAGCGTCGCCGCCATCGCCGCGATCGGCACTTCCGTCAGCACCGAGATCAGCAGTCCGACCGCGATCAGCCCGAACAGCGACAGCCACACGTAGATCGCGACGGCCAGGATGCGCAGCAGGCCTTCGCCCACCGACACCGTCTGTCCGCCGAGCAGCGTGAACGAGCCGGTCCCGAACAACGCGATGCCGGTGACGGCCGCGACTCCGGCGATGGTGCCGACCGCGGCGAGCGCGTAGGTCACGATCCCGAACGCCTTGACGAACAGCAGCCTGCTGCGGCGTACCGGGACGAGCAGCAGGTAGCGCAGCGTGCCGGTCTGCGCCTCACCGGCCACGCCGTCTGCCGCGACGATGCCGACGACGACCGGCAGGAACAGGTTCAAGGTGATGAACAGCGCGGTCAGCACCAGGAACAGCCCGCTGTCGGTGATCCGGTTGAGGAACTGCGGCCCGCCGCCGTCGTTGCCGCCGGGTGGGGACAGCTTGACCGCGGTCCCGATGGCCAGCGGGATCAACCCGAGTGCGGCGAGCAGGATCAAGTTGCGGCGGCGACCGAACGCGAGCCGCAGCTCCGAGCGGAGCTGGCGGCCGAGTGCGCCGCGATGTGGTTTCGGGCCGGGGATCCGGGCGCTGCCGGTGGCGATAGTGGCCTCAGCGGACGACATCGAATCCCTCTCCGGTGAGCTGGACGAACAGATCCTCGAGGGCGGGTTTGGTGACGACGAGGCCGCGGACCGGTACGCCGGCCCGCACCAGCGCCGCGGTGACGTCCTCGGGTGCGACGTCGCCGAGCGGCGCACGGACCTCGTCGGATCCGGCGACCACGCCGTCGCGAAGCCCGACGTCGCGCAGGGCAGCGAGGGCGGCCGCGGTGGCCGGTGTCGTGACGGTGACCAGCGTGCTGTCCGCACCGCGGAAGTCCTCGAGGGTGCCCTGGCAGACCAGCTTGCCGGCGCTCATGATCCCGACGTGGCTGCAGACCTGCTCGACCTCGGCAAGCAGATGACTCGAGATCAGCACGGTCATGCCGTCGGCGGACAGCTCGCGAACCAGATGGCGTACCTCGCGCGTGCCCTGCGGGTCCAAACCGTTGGTGGGCTCGTCCAGCACGAGCAGGTCGCGCGGCTGGAGCAGCGCGGCGGCGATCCCGAGACGCTGCTTCATGCCGAGGGAGTACTGCCGGAACCGCTTCCCGGCCGCGGCGGTCAGGCCGACGCGGGCGAGCGCGGCCGCGATGCGGTCGCCGTGAGTGCTCGGGTCAGCGGTGACATCCATCCGGTCGAGCCGGGCGAGGTTCGCCTGCCCGCTCAGATACGGATGGAACGCCGGGCCCTCCACGAGCGCGCCGACCCGCGCCATCGTGACCGGAAGCTGCTCGGGCATCGGCCGGCCGAGCAGGGTGACGCTGCCCTCGGTGGGCCGGATCAGACCGAGCAGCATACGGATCGTCGTGGTCTTCCCCGAGCCGTTCGGGCCGAGGAACCCGAAGACCGCGCCCTGCGGCACCGCGAGGTCGATGTGGTCGACGGCGACCTGTCCGCTTCGAAACCGCTTGGTCAGGCCGCCCGTCGAGATGACCAGCGGTGCGCTCTCGGCGGCTGCTGCCGGCGTCTGCTCCTCGGCGATCGCCGTCACTGCGCTGCCTTGCTTGCGGCGAGCTGCTCGAGATAGCGCGGTGTCACCGCGCCGAGCAGGATCCGGTTGTCGTCGGTCACCAGGATCGTGACCAACGAGGTCGAGATCACATGGCCGCCGGCGACGCGGTCGCCGAGCTGGTCGAGGGACTGCGCGAGTCCCGGTTCCTGCGGCGGCGCGCCAGGGGCAGCGGCAGACGGTGGTGCGACGTGCTCGACGAGGACCGAGGTCCAGTTGTGCCCGACGACGGAGGCGCCGCCGGCTTCGGTACCTGAGTCGCCGCCTTCAGCCGAGCCTGCGAAGGAGTGGCTGAACGGCAGCGGCTCGGTTGTCGCGGTCGGCGGTGTCGTGAAGTCGAAGGTCGAGGCGCTCGGCGCCGACATCGAGATGCTCGTGAACCCGACTTCGAACGCCGGGTCGGACGCGTCGTCGCGCGACCAGATCTGCACCCGCAGCGGCAGCGAGGTGGCCGAGTCGAGCGCGATCCGCACCGAGCCGACCAGGGTGTTGGCGTCGCGCGGCGTGAGGTCGACCTGGTAGGCCGGGCGGCCTGCGACCTCCGCCGTACGGTCCACCGTCACCGCGGTGGACGGGTCGATCTCCGCGAGTGCGCGCTCGGCGGCCTTGGCCGGGTCCATCGCCGTCGTCACGTCTGGCTCGGGTGCCTTGGCCGCGGAGTGGTCCGCCGCCCGGCCCTCGAGGGTGTTGTGGGTCACGGAGTTGCTGTCGCTGGAGTAGGTCCAGATGTCGTCGCCGTTGTGGACGACATCCATCTCGGACAGGTCGGACAGGAAGATCGCGAGTCGCTGCTTGTCCGGACCGCCGTAGGCGACCTGGGCGGTGTGCGAGCCGCTGAGCAGCGTCACGATCTCGGTCAGCCCGTCGTGCCCCGCCGGGGTCATGTCTCCGGCGAGCTGGCTGTCCCCGATGTCGGGCAACCCCAGCCGCGCGGTCTCGACCACCGTCCCGCTGAAGTGCGGCAACGGGGCCCTCTCCATGGCCGCGAGCAGCTGCGCCGCGGTGCGGGCCGGCAGGTGAGGGTGGGTGACGCCCGACGCTGCCTGCGGGACGAGGACGACACCGGCCGTGACGACGGCCGCACCGAGTGGGACGAGGTAGCGCGCCCGGTGACGCGCGGCGGGAGAAAGTGCCATGGCGAAGAGGCTGACAGGACGCAACTGAGAGGACGCTGAGAAGCCGCCGCCGCGGTGACTGGCCGGTTCCGGCGTACCGGTCGGACACTGGCTGGGTGCGCCTGCTGGTGGTCGACGACGAGCGTCGCCTCGCTCGTGCGCTCCAGACCGGGTTGGCGCGCGAGGGCTACGTCGTCGACGTCGAGTACGACGGCGCCGCGGGCCTGGCCAGCGCACTCACCGGCGACTACGACCTGATCCTGCTCGACCTGATGCTGCCGGCGCTGTCCGGTTATGAGGTGGTGCGCCGCCTGCGGGCGGCGGAGGTCTGGACTCCCGTCCTCATGCTGACCGCGAAGGACGGCGAGTACGACGAGGCGGACGCGCTCGACGAGGGCGCCGACGACTACCTGACCAAGCCGTTCTCGCTGGTGGTGCTGGTCGCCCGCATCCGCGCGTTGCTGCGTCGCGGCGCCGCCCCGCGGCCGGTGATCATGCGTTCGGGCTCCCTCGAGGTCGACCCCGGGACCCGACGCGTGCTGCGCAACGGCGACGAGGTCGAGATCACCGCGCGGGAGTTCGCGTTGCTGGCCTATCTCACCCACCACCAGGGCCGCGTCGTGTCGAAGGCCGAGATCTACGAGCACGTGTGGGAGTCGCACGACGCGAGCCGCGACCTCAACGTGGTCGAGGTCTACGTCGGGTATCTGCGCCGCAAGCTCGGCCGAGACGTGATCGAAACGGTGCGCGGCGCCGGCTACCGCGTGCCGCATGAGGGGCCGAGCTGAGCCGCGGCTGGAGCCGGCTCGGGTTGCGGGCCCGGCTCACCTTCATCGCGACCGCCGCGTTGGCCGTCTTCCTCGCGGCCGGCAGCGTGCTGTTGCTGCACGGCTTCGCCTCCAGCCGGATCCATGCCGTCGACCAGGCGAGCCGGACCTCCGCCGACAACATCACGGCGTTGGTGAGCGCGGGTGCGCTTCCCCCGACGCTTCCGGTCCAGGCCGGCCAGAGCGCCCAGGTCGTCGACGCCGCGGGTGCCGTGTTCGCGGTCTCGCCCGGCACGTCCCGCACCCTTCCGCTCGTTGCAGGCACCGAGCTGTCGAGCCTGGCAAGTGGCGGCCCTCGCAGCCAGCAGGTCGACGAGATCGCATCGGACGGCCTCAACCGGGTCCTCGTGCGCGCAGTGTCGGAGGGCGGCCGCACCGACTACGTCATCGTCGCCGAGTCGTTGCGTGACGAGCGAGCGACGCTGCACAGCCTGACGAGGTACGTCGTCATCGCCGCACCGCTGCTGTTGGTGCTGGTCGGCGCGACGCTGTGGATCCTGCTCGGCCGGGCGCTCGGCGCGGTGTCCTCCCTGCGGCGCGGCGCCGAGAGCGTCATGCATCCGATCGGCGGGGTGCGGCTCCCGCTGCCGGAGGGTCGAGACGAGATCCGGGCCCTCGCCGTCACCCTCAACGCCATGCTCGACCGGCTGGGTGCGGCGGCGGCCCGAGAGCAGCAGTTCGTCGCCGACGTGGCCCACGAGCTGCGCAGCCCGCTCGCCGCGGCGCGGACGCAGCTGGAAGTGGCATTGGCCGAGCCCGACAGCGTGACGCGCGCCGAGCTCGTGGCCGGAGCGCTCCAGGACACCGAGCGACTCGTCACTTTGGTCGACGACCTGTTGACGCTCGCCCGCGTGGAGTCCGACACACAGCTGCGCGACGAGCGGGTCGATCTCGCGGACCTCGTGCCCTCGGCCGGCAACGGGACGTATCTGGTCGTCGGCGACCGTCGCGCGCTTGCCCGCGCCATCGACAACCTGGTCGCCAACGCGCATCGTCACGCGGTGTCGAAGGTGACGGTGACGCTGGCACGACCGGCAGCCGACACGGTGGAGGTCCGGGTCGACGACGACGGCGCGGGCGTGCCAGTCGAGGACCGGCAACGCATCTTCGAACGGTTCGTCCGCCTCGACGACGCACGGGCACGAGACGACGGCGGGTCGGGGCTCGGCCTGGCGATCGCGCATGCGACGGCGCAGGCGCACGGCGGCGCGCTGCGGGTGGAGGCCTCCGATCTCGGCGGCGCGTGCTTCGTCCTCGCGTTGCCGGCCGTCGGCGCCGTCACGCTCGACACGGTTTCGCGCTGACGCCAGGGAGCGCGGCGCTCGGCGGACCTGGTTGTTAGCATGGACCTGCGCGATCAGGCCGACCGCTCGCAGTCGGATTCGGGCTCCGCGCTCATGTTCATCGATCTGACCGTCGACACCTCGTCCTCGGTTGGCCGGGGAGAGCGATTGCCGCCACGTTCCCGTCGCCGCACCCGTAGCGGCGTCGAGCAGCCCACCGACGACCGCGCCATGCCGGCGCGTGCGCCGGCCAGGCCGGTCGAGTCCCGCGGCACGCCGCAGCGGCGACAGGGTCCGTCGCTACAGGAGCAGGGCCCGTTGGCAGCGCTCGCGCTCGCTACCGCCAACCTGAGCCGCGCGCCGGTGACGTCGGCGATGCGGGCGCAGTTCCAGGCCGTGGCGCTGCTGCTGCGTGAGCAACGGGTCGAGGCGGCGACCGAGCCGATGAGCCCGTCGCAGCGTTCGGTCAAGCAGAAGCGGATCGAAGGTGTCGCGGCGAGCCTCGCCCGCGTCGCCGGTCGCGACGGGTCGCTGTTCGAGCTGTTGGCCGACGGGGCCCCGATGCTTCCCGGTACGAGCGACGCGGTTCGCGCATTGCGCACCAAGGCGGGCCTTGCGGTCGTCGACGAGCCCGAGCCGGAGGCACCGCAGACGTCGGCAGCGCCGGAGCGCGAACGGCAGGTGGTGCCTCAGTCGGCGGTCGCCCGCAGCCTCGCCAACCCGTTCCTCGCGCCGGACTTCTCGGCGGTGCCGGCTGCCCGCCCGAAGCCTCGGCTGCTCATCGACTGGGAGCTGATCAAGCCGCTGCTGCGCTCGTTCGAGCAGTCGACGGCCGACGCCCGTTCGTGCATGACGCTGCCCCCGCCCGGGCCGACGTTCCTGCCTCCCGGCCTCGAGCTGATGCGCCACCAGGCGCAGGTGGTCGCGAAGGCGAGGGAAGGTCATCGGACCTTCCTGCTGGCAGACGAGCCCGGTTTGGGCAAGACGGCGCAGGCGTTGCTGGCCGCTCAGGCCGCGGATGCCTATCCGCTGCTCGTCGTCGTACCGAACGTCGTCAAGACCAGCTGGGCACGGGAGGCGGCGACGTGGACGCCCGAGCACAGTGCGACGGTCGTCCACGGCGACGGCGAGGAGGTGGATGCGTTTCGCGACATCATCGTCGTCAACTACGACATCCTCAGCCGCCACGTCGGGTGGCTGAGCCGGTTCGGGTTCCGCGGCATGATCGTCGACGAGGCGCACTTCATCAAGAACAAGTCGTCGCAGCGATCGAAGAACGTCCTCGACCTCTCGCGCAAGATCCGGGAGCGCACCCCCCGCCCGCTGCTCATGGCGCTGACCGGGACGCCGCTGATCAACGACATCGAGGACTTCCTGGCGATCTGGGAGTTCCTCGGCTGGATCACCGACAAGGAGGTCGGCCCCGACCTGCTGCACGCGCTTGAGGCCAACGGCACGACGCCGGTCGACCCCGGCTTCTACCCGCTCGCGCGCGACACGGTGATCGAGATGGGCGTCGTCCGGCGCCGCAAGGTCGACGTCGCCAAGGACATCCCGGCGAGGCGGATCGCGGACGTCCCGGTCGAGCTCGAAGGTGCCGCCGGCACGTCGGTGCGCGCCGCCGAGAAGAAGCTCGTCGCCCGGCTGCTCAAGCGCTACGACAGCGCCATCGCGGCACGTAAGGACGACGTCGACCCGGCGGGCGTCGACGGCGCCGTCGTGCGGCAGGTGTGCGCCAGAGAGCTTCGCAACTCGGACGACGACGCCACCAGCGGCGAGAACGTGTTCGCGATGATGCGACGGATCGGGCAGGCCAAGGCCGAGCTCGCCGCCGACTACGCCGCGCAGCTGTCGCACAGCGCAGGCAAGGTCGTGTTCTTCGCCAAGCACATCGACGTGATGGACGCGGCCGAGGCGTTGTTCGAGAAGCGGGGGATCGGGTTCGCCTCGATCCGTGGCGACCAGACGACCAAGGTCCGGACCGCGAACATCGACTCCTTCGTCAACGACGACGACGTGCAGATCATCGTGTGTTCGCTGACCGCGGCCGGGGTGGGCATCAACCTGCAGGTGGCCTCCAACGTGGTGCTGGCGGAGCTGTCGTGGACGGCGGCCGAGCAGACCCAGGCGATCGACCGGGTGCACCGGATCGGCCAGGACCAGCCGGTCACCGCATGGCGGATCATCGCCGCCCAGACCGTCGACGCGCGGGTGGCCGACCTGATCGGGCTCAAGGAGGGTCTCGCCGCCCGAGCCCTCGACGGTGAGGACGTCGAGGTCAGCGACGTCGACGTTCGTCTCGAGACGCTCGTCAGCCTCTTGACCGACGCGCTCGCCGCGCGCTGACGCCAGCCGCGCTACGGCGTGCCTGGGACGAGTCCGCCGACCTTGGTCAGCAGCCCGGACGCGCCGGGGGCGGACAGGTTGACCAGGTGCCAGCTGCCCCCGAGGTCGGTGACGACTCCGACCGATACGGTCGCCTTGCCGACGGCGTGCAGGACCCATGCCGGGTCGAGCGTGCCCGCGAGCGTTGACACGCTGATCCGGTACGTCGTCTCGGGCGCCGCCGGGATCCCCGTGACCAGCCCGACTGCGGTCCAGCGCTGCTGGCGCCACTCGTAGATCGTCATCCGGCCCGCGGGTCCTGCGGACGCCGGTGAGAGGACCGCCAGCCAGCGTTGCCCGTTGCGGGCGACGACCGGGCTCGCGACCACTGCGGGCAGGTTCGCTTCCTTGGCGGTCGTGGCGACGGCGGCGATGAGCGTCGCGGCGGCGGCAGCCGGCTGCGCGACCGGACCGACGGCGGCGGCCAGGTGCTGCACGACCGTCAGCCGCGGCGCGCTCGCGGTCGGCACGTGGGCAGTGACCGCGGAGTCGAGCAGCGCGCCGTGGCGGGTGTTAAGCCGGCGCCAGCTGCCGGCCCGGTAGTGGAGCAGCTCCATGCGGCCGTGCTCACGGTTCGACGCGGCGAGCGCCCACTGCCCGTCGCAGGCCACGACGGCGCCCGGCCCGCTGATGCCGGCAGCGGCCTGCAGGTCCGTAGTCGTACACGCGGGGACCAGCCCTGACGCGGCGACCTCAGCCTTGCCCGGCGCGGGCGGCGACGGGTGGAAGGCGGGTGCGAACTGCAACACCACGACGACTGCGGCGACGCCGAGTGCGAGTTGCGGGACGAACCGGAGCCTGGCCCATGCCGGTGCGGGTGCCGGCCGGGTGGCGCGGGCGGTCGTCGCGCGCCGGCGCCTTGGCAGCCGCAGCTTCCCGAGCCGGATCGGCTCTTCGACGAAGCGGTAGCTGATCGACGCGACGACGAGGGCACTCGTCACGTCGACGACGCCGCGCACCTCGATGTTGGGGATGAGACCTGATCGGGCCCACATCTGGTAGATCGTCGCGTGGAACAGGTATGCGCCGTAGCTGATGCGTCCGAGGAACGCGAGCGGGCGGATCCCCAGGGCGCGCGACACGAGGCTGGGCCGCGTGCTGCGGATCATCAGGTGGCCGATGAACAGCGCCGTCACCACGCCGAAGAAGAGGTAGCCCCCGCGCATCGCCCGGTACTGGTGGAAGTGCAGCCACCGGGCGCTGAACCCGATGCCGAAAGCGAGCACGGCCGCTACCGGCGTCGCCCAGACGACCTTGCGCAGCGCCGACGCCCACGGGCTGTGCAACCAGATCGCGACCAGGCAGCCGCACAGCAAGCCGATCCCGGCGACCGGCGTCGAGTAGGTCGCGCTGACCCCGCGCGTGCTGGTCAGGACGGCGACGTCGAACCCGATGACGAGCAGCGCCAGCGCCGCCATGGCGCTGCCCGCGGCGCCGAGCCGGGTCCAGGTGCGACGTAGCGTGAGCGGCCAGGCCAGATAGAACTGTTCCTCGACGCTCAGGGACCAGGTCGGCGCGAGGTAGCCGAGGTTCGCGTGGTTGAACAGCAGCCAGTTCGAGCTGAGCGCGAGGACCGACAGCACGACCAGGGTGGGCCGGGTCCCGAGCGGCAGGCTGTCGTCGCGCAGACCTGCCACGCACAACGCGGTCGTGGTGAGCAAGATCATCACGGCGGCCGGGGCGAGACGGCGCACCCGACGCATCCGGAACTTGCGCATGTCGACGGTGCCGGTCTTCGCGATCTCGCACAACGCGAGATGGGTGATGAGCGCGCCGGAGAGGACGAAGAACACTTCCAGGCACAGCTCGCCACCACCGAGGAGGCTGATCATCCGCGGTTGGAAGAACAGCCCAGCGCCGCCGAAGATCGTCAGGTGGCCGATCAGCACGGCCAGCATGCAGATCCCGCGCACGCCGTCCAGCGCCGGCATGTAGCGCGCGCCGCGAGCCCGCAGCGCGGCGTCGTGATCGGTCACCCCGGCCCCGAACCCTTCAATGGGCGAAGTCCCCCCGGGCAGACACTATGCGACGACCTGTGGCGATTTCGACCGATGACGGCAACCCGCCGCCGCCGGACGGATCAGTCTCGATAGGTTGCCGAGGACGTCGAAGCCGTTCGAATCGGAGAGCTCATGACCAAGTCCATCCTCGTCGTGAAGACCGCACCCGACTCGCCCGAGGGCGCGGCGGCTTACAACGACTGGTACGACAACACTCACCTGGGCGAGCTCCTGGCGATCGAAGGCTGCACCAGTGCCCGCCGTTTCGGGCCCGACGGCGACACCTACCTCGCGCTCTACGAGTTCGACTGCGACGCCGACACCGCGAAGGCGCGCTTCGGCGCGGCGTTCGCGAACATGGCTCCGCCGGTGAACGTCCGCATGGACCCGCCGCCGTCGATGGAGTTCTACGACGTCTACGGCGGGTAGCCAGAGCCCGCGACCGGGCAGCCGGCTCCGTCAGCCGGCGTACCCGCTCGGCGTCTCGTCGAGGATGACCGTCTTGGTCTCGAGGTAGGGCAGCAAGCCCTCGGTGCCGCCCTCGCGGCCGATGCCGGACTGCTTGAAGCCGCCGAACGCGATTCCGAAGTCGGTGCGGAACCCGTTGTGACCGACCGTGCCCGACCGCAGCCGCGCGGCGACCGCGCGAGCCCGGTCCGCGTCGTTGGTGAACACGGACGCGTTGAGCCCGTAGATCGAGTCGTTGGCGATGCGGATCGCGTCGTCCTCGTCGGCGGCGGGAATCACCGAAAGGACCGGACCGAAGATCTCCTCCTGCGCGATCGTCATCGCGTTGTCGACCTCGGCGAACACCGTCGGCTCGACGTAGTACCCGCGCTCGAGGTGCGCTGGCCGGCCGCCGCCGGTCACCAGCTTCGCTTCGTTCTTGCCCTGCGCGATGAGGTCGAGCACCTTGTCGCGCTGGCGTTCCATCGCCAGCGGCCCCATCTGGGTCGCCGGGTCGAACGGGTCGCCGACGACCACCTGCGAGAACGTGCTGGCCAGCGCGTCGACGAACTCGTCGTGTCGCTTGCGGGGCACGATCAGCCGGGTCAGCGACGAGCAGACCTGTCCGGTGATCATGCACTCGGCGCCGGAGATGGTGGCCGCCGCTTGCGCCAGGTCGGCGTCGTCGAGGATCACCGCGGCGGACTTGCCGCCGAGCTCGAGCGTGTAGCGCGCGATGCGCTCGCCGCACAGCGATGCGATGCGCCGACCGGCCGCGGTCGAGCCGGTGAACGCGATCTTGTCGACGCGGGGGTCGGTGACGAGCTTCTCGCTCACCTCCCGGTCGGCGGTGAGGACGTTGAGCACGCCCGCGGGCAGGCCCGCCGCCTCCGCCGCCTCCGCGAGCAGCAGGCCTGCGCCCGGCGCCTCGGGTGACGTCTTCAGCACGACCGTGCAGCCGGCGAGGAACGCGGGCGCGATCTTGTAGACGGCGAGGGACAGCGGCGAGTTCCACGGGATGATCGCGCCGACGACGCCGACCGGCTCGCGCACGAGCAGGCCGAACGAGCCGCCGCTGGTCGGCTGCGCGCGCTCCTCGAACGGGTAGGTCGCGGCGAGGTCGGCGTAGTAGTCGAAGACCGCGCCCATCCCGGCGGCCATGCGCTTCGTGATCTTGGCGAGGATGCCGGACTCGCGGGGCCAGATGTCCGCGAGCGCTTCGCCGCGGGCGGCCAGCTCCTTGCCGAACCGGCGCATGTGCTC
>DASZRO010000115.1 GCA_035550055.1 Mycobacteriales bacterium
GACTCCTCCGGGTCGGCCTTCCCGTAGGACTGCGACATCCCCATGCAGCCAAGACCCTGCATCGAGACGGTCAGTGCGCTGTCACGGCCGAGAACTCGAGTGGGAAGCGTCATGTGTCCTTCATACCCTGACGGCAAGTCCGCGCCGACGAGCTCAAGGGTCATTGCCGTTCAACGACGTTAGAAGGTCGTCAAACGGCCATCGCGTGTCCTAGTGGGTGAGCACGCGGGACAGGAACTGCTTCAGCCTCGGATGGGTCGGCGACCCGAGCACCTGCTCGGGCGGCCCGGTTTCCGCGACCACGCCGTCGGCGAGGAAGCAGACCTGGTCGGCCACCCGGCGAGCGAACCCCATCTCGTGGGTCGCCATCAGGATGGTCATGCCGCCCGCCTTCAGCTCGCCGATGAGATCGAGGACTTCGCCGACCAGCTCGGGGTCGAGAGCGCTGGTGACCTCGTCGAGCAGCAGCAACCGCGGCTCGTTCGCCAACGCACGCGCAATCGCGATGCGCTGCTGCTGGCCACCGGAGAGCCGGTCCGGGTACGACGACGCCTTGTCCCCCAGTCCGACCCGCTCGATCAGCGACCGAGCGCGCTGTGCGGCTTCGGCCCGTGACATCCGGCCGACCACTCGCGGGCCAAGCGCGACGTTGCGCAGGGCCGTCATGTGCGGGAACAGGTTGTAGGCCTGGAAGACCACACCGATCCGGCGCCGGATCGCGTCGACGTCGATGCGCGGGTCGGTGATCTCCTCGCCGTCGAGCAGGATCTCGCCGTCCGTCACCACCTCGAGCAGGTTGATGCAACGCAGCAAGGTCGACTTGCCGGACCCCGACCCGCCGATCAGCACGACGACCTGACCTTCGTCGACCGTGAGGTCGACGCCGTTGAGCACGCGGGTGTCGCCGTAGCGCTTGCGTACGCCGCGCACCTCGAGCACCGCCGTCACACGACACCACCCGCCTGCTGACGCTGAGCAGCGCGAATCGTGTACCGGTCCGCAAGTCGCCCGCTCGGGATCGCAAGGACCATGAACAGCAGCGCCGCGATCACGACGGGAGTGAAGTTGAAGTTGCCCTCGTAGTCGATGGTCGCCTGCTGAACCGCGTCTACGGCTGCGCCGACGATTCCGACCAGCCCGACGTCCCGCTGCAACGACACGAACTCGTTCAGCAGGACGGGTACGACGTTGCGGATGGCCTGCGGCAGCACGACCAGGCGCAGCGTCTGGAACGAGCTCAGGCCGAGCGAGCGAGCGGCGGCACGCTGACTGGGGTGAACCGACAGGATGCCGGCGCGGAAGTCCTCGGTGACGAAGGCGGCGTAGGACAAAATGATCGCGATCGCCCCCCACACCTCCGCCGAGTTGGTGAGGCCGTGCAGCCGCAGCGACGGGATGCCTACGGCGAACAAGATCAGCAGCAGGATCATCGGGCAACCGCGGAACAGGTCGACGAACAGGGCACCGGCCACCCGCAGCGGCGCGAGCACCGGGCTCACCGAGGTCCTCATGGTGGCGACGATCAGTCCGAGCACCAACACGCACGGCACCACGACCGCGAGGATCTTCAAGTCGATGAGCAGTCCCCTGGCAACCGCAGGCGTGTCATGACGGAACGAATGCCCTGAGAAGAACGTCGCCTTCGCGTCGTGCCACCCAGGAGCGTGAGTGACGCCGAGCCAGGCTGCGACCGCCACGACCAGCGTGCTGACCACCGCCACGAGCGTCGAGCGCCGCTGCTGCCCGCGGCGGTACTCCCGGCGCCATTTCTCCTTGTCCGAGAGCGCAGCGTCGCTACTGAAGGACAGGCGCGTCGCCTTCCTGTGCGAGCCACTTCTGCTGGATCGCGGCCAGCTGCCCGCTCGCCTGCAACGCCTGCACCGCCTTGCTCACGCACGAGGTCAGCGGGCTGTCCTTCGCCAGCAGCGCACCGAACTGCTCAGGGTTGGGACCGGGAGCGAGCTGGCCGACGATGACGCTGCCCTTGACCTGAGCCGAAGTGATGTAGAACGCCGTCGGCAGGTCGACGACGAGACCGTCGATCTGGCCGTTCTTCAGCGCCTGTACGGCGAGCGCGTTGGAGCCGAAGAAGGCGCTCCCCGACGGCTTGATCACGTCGCTGATCGTCTGCTGGTCGGTGCTGCCCGACTGCGCGCCGAGCTTGAGCGACTGGAGGCCGGCGAACGTGGTGACCGACGCCGCCTTCGTGCCCTTCATCGCGACGACCGCCTCCGCGACGTTGTAGTACGGCGTGGAGAAGTCGACAGCCTTCTCCCGGCCGGCGTTGATCGTGAACTCGTCCAGGTCGAAGTCGAAGCTGCGCGCACCCGGGCCGATCGCCTGGGTGAACGTGATGCGCTTCACCTTGATCTGCGAGGTCGTGTAGCCGAGCTCCTTGGCGATGGCGAGGTCGACCGCGCTCTCGAACCCGTTGCCGTCGGTCGGCGTGTTGTTGTCGTTGAACCACGGCGGGTAGACGGGCTGGTCCACCCCGATCGTGATGTTGCCCGGCGACACCGTCTGCAGCGTGCCCGGGGCGCAGCCGGCGATGGCGGACGTCTGGGCAGTGCCCGTCGGGTTGCCGGTCGTCGCCGTGCTCCCGCCCGAGCTGGAGCTCCCGCAGCCGGCCAGCGCAAGACTCGCCGCGGCCAGCGCCGCCAACCCCGAAGCGACGCGATTCAACGTGTGCTCTCCCTATCCCCGAAGCGCAGTTGTGACCAGACCCGGAACCTTGCCCCACGACGGCTTGGCCATCAGCTTCGCAGCCAGCTCGCTGGCTTTGTGGGCGGTCTTGTGGCTGGCGAACCACATCGGCTTGATCGGCATCCGGAACGGACCGCGTACGACGGTCTTCTCGATGTCCGGTTCGGCGAGCATGAGCGAGTTGTGCACGAAGCCGATGCCGGACTGCACGTCGTCGATCGTGTGACCCGGGTAGGCGCCCCACGGCGTCGTACCGAGCAGGAAGCCGACGGCCGACCAGTGGTTCACGCCGATCGTCCCGTAGCGAAGGTCCGCGATGGCTTGCTCGACCGCGTCGGCCACCGCCGGGTCCTTCATCGACTTCGGGTGTACGACGATCGTGGCGCCGAGAGTCCCCCACAGGCCCTCGTTGGCGAACTCGACCGCCTTGCGAATGAAGTCCACCGTGTTGTCCGCGTCGATGCCGACCTCGCCGAAGACGCCGTTGAACGCCTCCGTCGTGAAGGCGATCTCGTCCGAGGAGCCCGGGCGCAGTCCGGGGATCATCGTCCACGGCACGCAGCCGTTGGCCTCCTCGCCGAAGCGCTGCGCGTCCGGGTGCGCGTCCACGAACGCGTCCCACCGCGCGCGGGCGCCGGGGTAATAGGCGTAGCGGTCCGCGGTGTCCTTCAACGTCGACTTCATCGCGTCCAGCAGCGCGTTGCGCTGCTCCCACGAGTTCGAGGTGATCAGGGCGCGCAGCGCGATGCAGTTGAAGCCGGCGTTGTTGGTCAGCATCGCGGCGATGTTCTGCGCTTGGAAGCTGACGTCCTTCGCCGTCCACGGACCCGGCACCACGATGACGGGCGAGACGTTGCCGAGCTCTCCGGTCACCGGCTTGGTGACCAGCGGGTCGTTCGCCGCCTTGCGGGTGAGGCCTTCCGGCCCGGTGCCGAACACGATCGCCTCGAAGGTCTTGTCCGAACCCGTCACGTGGACGTCGGTCACGTCGTCGTGGCGGACCAGGTGGGAGCCGACCTCGGCGCCGCCGTACACGATGCGCAGCACGCCGCGGTCGATCAGCTCGGCGCAGACCTTCTCGAAGATCGGACCGGCGTAGTCGTTGACCGGGTTCATCTTGAGCAAGACGACGTGCCGCCCGACGAAGAGCTTGTCGAGCGCGTCCGTGATCGGGATCGAGGACTGGTTTCCCGCACCCAGCACGAGGGACACCGCGGGTGACCCGCCGCCGAACCACGCCTGCGCCTGATGCTCGACCGCCTGCGCCGCCGTGACGCCGCGTCGCAACCACACGTCGGCGGTGAACCCGGAGAAGCCGACCTTGTCGAACGCGTCGACCGGGAAGGCCGGGATCGCCTGGTGCCCGCCGAGCACCGGATGCGGCGTACCGGGGAAGCTCGGCTTGCGACCGGCGGCGATGTCGGTCAGCGCGAGCTGCAGCATCCGCAGGTAGCGCCCGGTGATCATCACGCTGGTCCAGTCCTCGGCCGCCAACGGGTCGCTGACCGAGTAGTGCTTGGCCTCGCAGGAGACCCGGACCCACTCCTCGGCGAAGGTCAGCACCGAGTCGTTGAGGCGTTCGAGCAGCCCGATCATGTCGACGGCCGGCTCCTCGAACCAGCTCTTGGCGTGGGCCGCCAGGTCGGCGACCGCCGCGTCACAGGCTTCGATCGAGGTGGCCTGCTGCGTCGAGGTGGCTTCCGGGATCGCGATCGTTCCGTGCGCAGCCAGCTGTGTCATTGCCAGACCTCCGAGCGGACGAGCTCCAACGAGCACTACGTCCGATCCTGCCATGCTTGCATCTAGTTGTGTCCCGCCGCCGAACGCTGATCCTCGCCTCGGCCTCGCCTGCCCGGCTCCGGCTGCTGCGCGACGCCGGGATCGAGCCCACGGTGACGGTGAGCGGCGTCGACGAGAGCGCAGTGCCGACCGAGGACCCCGAGGCCATGGTGCTGGAGCTGGCCAGGCTCAAGGCCGAGGCGGTGGCAGTCGGTCAGCCGGCCCCCGCCACGCTCGTCCTCGGGGCGGACTCCACGCTGGTGCTCGACGGGGCGGCGCTCGGCAAGCCCGGCACCGCGGAGGCGGCGACGGCGCGCTGGCAACAGATGCGTGGCCGCGCCGGCACCTTGCTGACCGGCCACCACCTCATCGATGCCGACACCGGCAAGTCTGCGAGCGGCCTGGGGTCGACCACGGTGCACTTCGCCGACGCCTCCGACGAGGAGATCGCCGCGTACGTCGCGTCGGGCGAGCCGCTCGAGGTGGCCGGCGCCTTCACACTCGACGGGCGTGCCGCGCCCTTCATCGACCGGATCGAAGGTGATCCGAGCAACGTGATCGGGTTGTCGCTGCCCGTCGTACGCCGGCTGCTGGCCGAGCTCGGAGTCGGGATCGTGACGCTGTGGCAGTGACCGAGGCCGGCCTGGCCATCGGCCCGATCCCGGTCACCCCGCCGGTCGTGCTCGCCCCGATGGCGGGGGTGACGAACTCCGCCTTCCGCACGCTGTGCCGGTCCTTCGGCGCCGGCCTCTACGTCAGCGAGATGGTCTCCGCGCGCGCCCTCGTCGAGGGCAGCGAGCGAACCTTCAAGATGCTGGCGTTCGGTCCCGACGAGGACGTCCGCAGCATTCAGCTCTACGGGGTCGACCCGCACGTGGTCGGCCGGGCGGTCGACATCCTGCTCGATCACGGCGTCCATCACATCGACCTCAACATGGGCTGCCCGGTGCCCAAGGTGACCAAGCTCGGCGGCGGCGCGGCCCTGCCGATGCACCGGGTGCTGTTCACCGACCTGGTGCGATCAGCCGTCGCCGGCGCCGGGGGCGTGCCGGTCACGGTGAAGATGCGCATCGGCGTCGACGCGGACTCGATCACCTATCTCGACGCCGGCCGGATCGCCGCCGACGAGGGGGTGGCCGCCGTCGCCCTGCACGCCCGCACCGCGGAGCAGCTCTACTCCGGACACGCCGACTGGTCTGCGATCACGCGGCTCAAGGCCGCCGTTCCCGACGTGCCGGTCCTCGGCAACGGCGACATCTGGGTCGCCGACGACGGCATGCAGATGATGCGCGAGACCGGCTGCGACGGGGTCGTCGTCGGCCGCGGCTGTCTCGGCAAGCCGTGGCTGTTCCGCGACCTCGCCGACGCCTACGCCGGGAGGGAGGTCGCGCCGCCGCCCCGGCTCGGCGTCGTCGTCGAGGTCATGCGCCGCCACGTCCGGCTGCTGGTCGAGACGCTCGGGGACGAGTTCCTCGGCGTACGCGACTTCCGCAAGCACGTGAGCTGGTACCTCGCCGGCTACCCGGTCGGCGGCCTGGCCCGACGCGATCTGGCACAGACCTCGTCGCTTGCCGAGCTCGACGGGATGCTCGACGCCATGCTCGACCGGGTCGGCCGGGACGCCGAGCTGCCGGCGGGCGGCGAACGGATCGTCCGTGGTCACAGCAACGGGCCCCGCAAGGTCGCGCTCCCCGACGGCTGGCGGGAGTCCGCGCTCGACCCGACCCCGCCACCCGAAGCCGCCGACGTGCTTGTGTCTGGTGGCTAGTCCGATCCGATCTGCGGTGTTAGCCTTTTTCCCGAGGTCGGGTTCTCGTTGTATGGCGGGAAACTTCCACGCGCTTGTCCGCTGTCATTCGAGAGCACCGCGTCGACCAAGTCCCATTCGGGGCGAGCAGTTAAGGATCAAGTTTCATGGCTCAGGGCACCGTCAAGTGGTTCAACGCTGAGAAGGGCTACGGCTTCATCGCCCCCGGCGACGGCAGCGCGGACGTTTTCGTTCACTTCAGCGCGATTCAGGGCAACGGCTACCGCACCCTCGACGAGGGTCAGAACGTCGAGTTCGACGTGACGCAGGGCCAGAAGGGTCCGCAGGCGGAGAACGTCCGGGCTCTCTGAGTCCCTTTCACTGGCAACCGGTAAGGAGACAGGCAAGCGATGGGGTCACGACGGTCCACGATTCGTGGCGGCCGCCTCGGCGGTGCGCCGGGTTCTGAGGTCGACCGCGGCGGCGTCGTCGAGCCACGTCGGCAGGTCTCCTACTGGTGCCACGCCGGCCACGAGAGCAAGCCGGCTTTTGCACTGCACGTCGAGCTCCCGCAGACCTGGGCATGCCAGGTCTGCGGGCAGCCGGCGGGACCCGAGCAGGACGCCCCGCCGCCGCGGGAGCGGATGGCAGGCGGTCCCCCCAAGACTCCCTTCGAGTTCCTGATGATGCGCCGCACGATGGCCGAGGGCGACGTCCTGCTCGAAGAGGCACTCGCGAAGCTTCGCGAAGACCGCGCCGCGCGCTCGCGCGTCCGTTGACCGCGCGCCGCATCCGCTGATGGCGGAGGTGGCACCCGCTGCTGAGGGCACGTCCGTCGCAGCGGAGCACTCCCCTGTCGGCCCAGGGCCGACCGCTCCCCATTCCGCCGAGCAGCATCGTGCCGACAACCTGATCCTCGCGATCGCCTGCATCGCGCAGTTCATGGTGGTGCTCGACGTCTCGATCGTGAACGTCGCGCTCCCGCACATCGGCGACGACCTGCACTACTCAGCCACCGGCCTGCAGTGGGTCGTCAACGCCTACGTGCTGACCTTCGCCGGCTTCCTGCTGCTCGGTGGCCGGCTGGCCGACCTGTTCGGCCGTCGCCGGGTCTTCATCGGCGGGCTGCTGCTGTTCTCGCTGGCCAGCCTGCTCGGCGGCCTGGCGCAAAGCTCCGGTGAGCTGACCGCGGCCCGCGCCGTCCAAGGCCTCGGCGGCGCGGTCCTGTCACCGGCGACCCTCACGATCATCATGACGACGTTCGGGGAGGGGCCGCCGCGCCATCGGGCACTTGCGGCGTGGAGCTCGGTCTCCGGCCTCGGCGGCGCGGCCGGCGTGATCCTCGGCGGGGTACTGACCTCCGAGCTGTCGTGGCGCTGGGTCTTCTATGTCAACATCCCGATCGGCGCGGCCACCGTGTTCGCTGCGCTGAGCGTGCTGTCCGAGCGGCGCCGCCCCGACGCGGAGCGCTCGCTCGACATCCCCGGCGCGATCCTGGTCACCGGCGGTCTCGCGCTGCTGGTCTACGCGATCGTCGGCACCGACGTACACCCGTGGGGGTCCGTCCGGACGATCGGTCTGCTCGTCGCGGCCGTGGCGATCCTCGGCGCGTTCGTCGTGACCCAGACGCGGGTGAAGGCCCCGCTCATGCCGTTGAACTTGTTCGGCAACCGCAGCGTCACCGCAGCCGACCTCACGATGCTGCTGCTCGGCGTCGCGTTCTTCTCGATGTGGTACTTCCTGTCGCTCTACCTCCAGGACGTCAAAGGCAACGGGCCGCTGCGCGCGGGGCTGCTGTTCCTGCCGATGAGCGCAGCGATCATCGTCGGCGCCCGGCTGGCCGGCGCGATCATCGGGCGGCTCGGACCGCGAGTGATGCTGGTCATCGGGCTCGGCCTGTCAGCCGTCGGGTTCGGCTGGCTGACGCAGCTGAGCGCAACCAGCAGCTACGCCGGCGGGGTGCTCGGCGGGACGCTGCTGATCTCCTTCGGCATGGGCCTGTCGTTCACCCCGCTTGCCACCGCGGCGACCGCGGGCGTGCACTGGACGCAGGCGGGTCTGGCGTCCGGCCTGCTCAACACCGCCCGGCAGGTGGGCGGGTGCATCGGGCTCGCCGCGCTTGCGACGGTGGCGACCGACCGCACCCACTCGCTGCTGGCCGCCAACACGGTGCGCTACACCCCGCAGCTGGTCGTGAGCGGCGCGTCCGCGGTGACCTCCGGCTACGACCGCGCGTTCGCCGTCGCCGCCGTGGTGTGCGCGCTGGGGGCGCTGACGGCGCTCGCCATCCCGCGCACCCCCACCGCGCCGTCCGCTTGACCGCGGCCCTGCACGGGGGGCCGGCGCTCACCGAGACCTTCGACGTGGCGCTGCTCGACCTCGACGGCGTGGTCTACCTCGGCGACGAGCCGGCGCCGTACGCCGTCGAAGCGCTCAGCGCGGCTCGTCGCGACGGGATGCGGATGGCCTACGTCACCAACAACGCGTCCCGCTCTCCTGACGACGTCGCGGCGCAGCTCGCCGGATACGGCCTCGACGCGACCGTCGAGGAGATCGTGACCGGCGCTCAGGCCGCGGCGGCGCTGCTCGCCGAACGACTCTCGCCCGGCGACGCCGTCCTGGTCACCGGGACGGCCGCGCTGCGCGACGCCGTCACGGCCGCCGGGCTGCGCGTCGTGCCCACCGCGGACGACGATCCGCGGGCCGTCGTGATGGGCTACGACCCCACGATCGACTACGCCCGCCTCGCCGAGGCGACCGTCGCAATCCGGCGCGGCGCGATGTTCGTGGCCTCCAACCTCGACGCGACGCTCCCCACGCCACGCGGAGCGCTGCCCGGCATGGGCTCACTGGCCGCCCTGGTCACCACGGCAACCGGACAGCAGCCCGTCGTGGCAGGCAAGCCGGAGCGGACGCTGTTCGAGCAGTCGGTCGCGCGGACCGGCGCGAAGAAGGCGCTCGTGGTCGGCGACCGCCTCGACACCGACATCGAGGGTGCCAACCGCGCCGGGCTGCCCTCCCTCCTGGTGCTCACCGGCGTCACCGACCTGCTGGCAGCCGCGACCGCCGACCCGCCGCAGCGACCGACCTTCATCGCCGCTGACCTGCGCGGTCTGGCCCGCACGCATCCGGCCGGCATGAACGGCAGATGCGGTGACGCGGTCGCGGAGTACGACGACGAAGCGCGCCGCGTCGTGCTCCGGCAAGCCGCCGACCACGCTGCGTCGTTGACCGCGATGGTCACCGCGGGATGGCAGGCGACGGACGCCGGAAGCCCCGTGGAAGGCATCGACGCGGGATAGTGGAAAACGTGGCGGACCTCATCCCGTTGTTCCCGCTCGGGACGGTGCTGTTGCCCGGCGCACCGCTGCCGCTGCACATCTTCGAGGAGCGCTACCGGCGCCTGGTGGCGGACCTGCTCGAACTTGCGCCGGAGGACCGCCAGTTCGGCGTCGTCGCCATCCAGGCAGGCCGTGAGGTCGGCGCCGGCAACATCCAGTCGCTGCACGAGGTCGGGTGCGTGGCACAGGTCGCGACGACCAGGCCCAGCCCTGACGGGACCTACGAGCTGGAGACCATCGGCACCCGGCGGTTCCGGCTGCTCGACGTCGACGACACCGCGCCGTACCTACGGGGTGACGTCGAGTGGCTGCCCGAGCCGGCGGGCGACGCTGAGACGCTGGTGCCCGTGGTCACCGAGCGTTACATCAGCTACCGCAGCGAGCTCGCCCGCATGCACGGCGCCGCCCTCGAACCGCCGGAGCTGCCCGCCGACCCGAGGCTCCTGTCGTACCTGATCGCGGCGACGGTCATCGCGAGCGTCAGCGACCGTCAGGAGTTCCTCGAGCAGTACGACGCCGCGGCGCGGCTCGCACTCGAAGCCTCCTGGCTGATGCGTGAAGCGGGCCTGCTCCGGCAGCTGTCCGCCGTCCCCGCCGACCGCCGCTTCGACGTCCCGTTCTCACGCAACTAGCGCCGTGCCAGGATCGGGGCATGACCGATCTGCGTAACCTCCCGCTGACCACGCTTGCGGGTGACCCGAGCACCTTCGGCGACATCGCCGGTGACCGCGTCGCCCTCGTCGTCAACGTCGCCAGCAAGTGCGGCCTGACCCCGCAGTACGAGAAGCTCGAGGCGTTGCAGCGCGAGCTCGGTGGCGACGGCTTCACCGTCATCGGAGTGCCGTGCAACCAGTTCGGCGAGCAGGAGCCGGGCAGCTCGGAGGAGATCGCCACGTTCTGCTCGACGACGTACGGCGTGTCCTTCCCGATGACCGCGAAGCTCGAGGTCAACGGCGACGGGCGCGACCCGCTCTATGAACAGCTCACCGCCACTGCGGACGCCGAGGGCAAGGCCGGCGACATCCAGTGGAACTTCGAGAAGTTCGTCGTCGGACGCGACGGCTCGGTGCTCGGCCGCTTCCGCCCGCTCGTCGAACCGGACGACGCCGCGCTGCGCGCATGCATTCAGGGAGCGCTCACCTAGCCAGGTACGGTCGAAGGATGGAGTTTCGACGGCTGGGATCGGCCGGGATGAAGATCTCGGAGATCTCCTACGGCAACTGGATCACCCACGGCTCGCAAGTCGAGGAGGACACCGCGATCGCCTGCGTGAAGCAGGCAATCGAGTCCGGCATCACCACCTTCGACACCGCTGACGTCTACGCCAACACCCGCGCCGAGACCGTCCTCGGCAAGGCGTTGGCCGGCGAGCGACGCGAGTCGCTGGAAATCTTCACCAAGGTCTACGCGCCGACAGGGCCCGGCGGGCCGAACGACGGCGGGCTGTCGCGCAAGCACGTCATGGAGTCCTGCCACGCGTCGCTGAAGCGTCTGCAGACCGACCACATCGACCTCTACCAGGTGCATCGCTACGACTACGAGACGCCGCTCGAGGAGACGATGAGCGTCTTCGCCGACCTGGTGCACAGCGGCAAGATCCACTACTTCGGGGTGTCCGAGTGGACCGCCGAGCAGATCCGGGCCGGCCACGCTCTCGCCACCGAGCTGAAGATCCCGTTCGTGTCGAATCAGCCGCAGTACTCGATGCTGTGGCGGGTCATCGAGGGCAAGGTGGTGCCGACGTGCGACGGGCTGGGCATCGGCCAGATCGTGTGGTCGCCGATCGCGCAGGGCGTCCTGACCGGGAAGTACAAGCCGGGCGAGCCGGTGCCGGCCGGGTCGCGGGCGACTGATGAAGCCGGCGGAGCGACCAACGTCCAGCACTGGCTTCGCGACGACGTACTCACCGCCGTACAGGGCCTGATCCCGATCGCCGCCGACTGCGGCCTGTCGATGGCACAACTGGCGATCGCGTGGGTGTTGCAGAACCCCAACGTGTCGAGCGCGATCATCGGTGCGTCCCGACCCGAGCAGATCGTCGACAACGTCGCAGCCGCCGGCGTCAAGCTCGACGCCCACGTCATGACCGCGATCGACACCGTCCTCGCAGACGTCGTGGTCACCGACCCGACCCACACCGAGCGGCAGTCGCCGAAGACCCGGCCGGTGAGGCGCTGATGCCGCTCGAAGGCGAGTACGAGCCGAGCAGCTGGGACTGGGTCCGTGACCAGGTGGAGAAGTACGAGCGCTCCGGTGGCGCCGAGGCGCCCAACCTGCTCGACACCGACTACCCCGTCATCGTGGTGACGAGCCGGGGCGCGAAGACCGGCAAGCTGCGCAAGAACCCGGTGATGCGGGTCGAGCACGAGGGCAAGTACGCCGCGATCGGCTCGAAGGGCGGCGACCCGAACAACCCGGTGTGGGTCAACAACCTGCGCGCCGACCCGCACGTCGAGGTCCAGGACGGTGCGCAGAAGTGGGACATGGTCGCCCGGGAGGTGACCGGCGACGAACGGGCGCAGTGGTGGGCGCGCGGCGTCGCGGCGTACCCCGACTACGAGGCCTACCAGTCGTGGACCGACCGCGTCATCCCGGTGTTCGTCCTCGAGCCGGAGTGACGCAGCCGGTCAGGTCTCGCTGGCTGCGATCCGAGATCACGTTCGGCCCCGCCGGTCGCATCGTCGCTACCGTGCTGGTCGTCGCGCCAGCCCTCTTCGGAATCTTCGTCAGCGCGGACTTCTTCATCTTCGGGGTGCTGTGGTTGTTCATCGTCCCGATGGCGCTGCGTGACATCTGGCGCAGGGTCAAGGTGCCCGATGCCGAGTCACCGATCGTCATCCCCGAGGAGCCGAAGGCGCCCGCGCCGGGTGAGTCGATCCAGGACCGGAAGCCGCCCGCGCGATGGTGAGCAAGCCGGACGGCGGCCGCGAGCTGACGCGACCGCTGCTGATCGCTGCAGGTCTGGCCGCCGCGCTCGCGGCTGCGGCGTACCTGCTGATCGTGCGGACTCGACTGGGGCAGCGCTTCGACAACGCAGCACTCGTCGGGTCCAAGGAGCAGAGCAGCTCCTCGCGGGTGCACGACGCGTTCTTCCTCGCCCGGATCAACACGCACGCCTTCGTCGGCGTCCTCCTGGTGATGGTCGCGGTCGGCTGCCTGCGGCGTCGGCCACGGCTCGGTGTGACCGTCGCGCTGACCGCGCTGATCAGCCTGCTCGGCACCGACTTCATCAAGAAGGTCGTGCTGACCCGACCGTTCCTGGTGTCCAGCGATGCCGGGCGCTCCGCCAACACCTTCCCCAGCGGGCACACCGCGGTCGCGATCGGCTGCGCGTTCGCGTTGGTGGTGCTCGCTCCGCCGGCGATCCGCGGCATCGTCGCGATCCTCGCCGGGTCCTACTCGTGGACCGTTGCCGCGGACGTGCAGAGTGCCGGCTGGCACCGACCCAGCGACGCGGTCGGGTCGGTCCTGATCTGCTTCGCGCTGATCTGCCTCGCCGTGGTGTTGCTCTGGCGGGCGCGTCCGGTCAGCGACGGACGGCGGGTCACCCACATCCCGGCGTACGTGGTGCTCGGGACGGTAGGCGTGTTCTCGCTGACGCTGTCCACGCTGAACGCGGCACGAGTGCTGAAAGCCCTGCACGGATCGGCGGACTCGGTTGCCTTCACCCACAGCGTGCTCAACGACGCGTACCTGTTCAGCGTCAACCTGACGGTGGCGATCGTCGTCACCGCGCTGATCGCGCTGCTCGTGCTGATGGGGCCCTACGACCTCGACGCA
Organism: Mycobacteriales bacterium; assembly: GCA_035550055.1. NCBI lineage: Bacteria > Bacillati > Actinomycetota > Actinomycetes > Mycobacteriales > Mycobacteriales bacterium. The sequence goes on from DASZRO010000115.1 coordinate 13,351, forward strand.
CCGCGCGTCAGCCGGCCGGCGCCACCCGCAACACCCGCGCCGAGTACGCCGCCGAGGCCGTGACCGTCAGCCCGGTGCGAAGCTGCGCGCCGGTCGCGTGCGCGAGGAGCTTGCCGGTGCGCACGTCGGTCACGTCGTACGTCGTCGCCGGGCTCACGCCTTGGAGCTGGACGCGCACGCTGGCCTGCATGGTGTTCTGCCGGAACGCGAAAACGTAGCCCGACCCGGCCCGCCACGGCTGGAGCACGAGCCAGTCCTTGCCGGCGAGCGGGTCGGTGCGGGTGAGCTCGTAGAACATCGGGCCGATGCCACTGCGGTGCCGCTCGAACCAGGTCAGCCACCAGCGGGTCTGCCGGCGCTGGACCGGTGTGAGCTTGGTGAAGTCGGTCCAGAAGGTCGGGTGCGACAGCAGCGCGATGGGCATCAGGTAGTTCGCAGACAGCCCGGCGTCGAGGGAGCCGCTGTCGTAGGTGCCGATGCCGATCGTCGAGGTCGGCATCCACGGCGCCACCTCCCACAGGTCGTGCAGCAGCTCGCTGACGCTGTTGACGTCGTGGTTGTGGTTGTTGTCGAACCACGACGGCCCGAGCGAGGCTGACTCGAACGGCCAGGCGCGCTGGTCGTTGGTCTCGTCCAGCTCGAAGGTGACGTCGGGATGGGCCGCTTCCATGCGGCGTACCAGTCCGACGAACGCGTCCTCGTAGTCGGCGTAGTCGTGCGTGCCGCAGTCCAGCCATGCCATGTAGTCGAACTTGAACTCGCGGACGTCGTAGTCCTTGACCAGCCGGTTGATGACGCCGAGCAGGTAGGCCTGGAACTGGGGGTTCGTCGCATCCCACGCGCCCAGGCCCGCATCGTCGGGAACCTGTGCCGTCACGTCGCCGAGGGGCAGACAGGCCCACAACGGGTGTCGGGCGTAGGTCCGGGACTTCATGTTGAACTCCAGCGGCGACATCCACAGGCCCAGCTGCATGTGGTGGCGATGCAGGTAGGTCACGAACCTCGGTACGCCGTGGGCGTCTTCGGGGAACCGCGACGTGTCGAAGTGCCAGTCGCCGGACTCACCGCCCGGGCCGCCCTGCCACTGGTCGTCGAGCATGTAGCGCTCGTCGCCGAGACGGCCAGCCGCCGCGACCTGACGTTGCAGGTTGGGACCCGACATGCCGGCGCCGTGTCCCCACGGGTGGAAGGAGTTGGCGGCGATCGTCTGGTCGATGTGCCACGGGAATGCCGCGTTGAGGACCGCGGCGGCGGAGTTGTCGCCTTGTCCCTTGGGCCCGGCGTACACGCCGGTCCACGCCGTACCCAGCTCGAGGGTCTCGCCGGGGCGCACCAGCCGGGCGATGACCGGGACCGGGTAGAGCGGGTTGCCGATCGTGTTGTAGTTCGGCGGATTGTCCAGCAACGGCCCCGCGTCGAACAGGTCGCGGGCCCAGTCGACGCCGATCGCCGCCGTACCGTCGGCGTTGCGCTGCGCCCGGCTCATCAGCCCGCCGCGCCGCTGGCTGACCAAGAAGAAGCCGGCGCCGCCACCGACCCGCAGCGTCTCGCCCTCGTCGTCGAACGCCCCCTTGGGACGCTTGACGTGGCGGAAGTCCAGCCGCCAGTCCGACCCCTCGTGGTAGGCGAGCACCTCGGCCGGTTGGTTCGGCCGCTTGGCGCAGATCTGGTCGAGGGAGTACGCACTCACCCGCAGCGGGACGACCGCGCTGTGCAGGGTGGAGTGGACCGACATCGCGGCGCGGCCCGGCTTCAACGCAAACGTCCGGGTGAGCCTGACGCCGCTGGGCAGGCTCGCGGACAGCAGCGTGTAGTCGAACACGAGCTCCGCCGTACCGTCGCCTCGCGCGGGCGTGACCGAGGTGAGCTGCCAGCCGAGGGTCGACGAGGTCGCAACACCGTCGAGGTTCAGCGTGAAGTCGGCAGCCGGCCGGGCGAGCTGGCGGCCGTCGGCCCGGGCGAGCCCGACGGTGCGTACTTCATTTCCGGTGAGCGACCAGCGCCGCGTGATCAGCCCGTCGGACAGGACGGCCGCGTCGCCGGCCACTCGAGCGACAGCGGACCCATCCCGCGCCGACCGTGCCTGCGAAGCGACGCGCGGCGTCGCAGCCTGCGCGAGTGCGGGCCCGGCGATCAGCGCGAGCCCGACCACCCCCACCACACCCGACCGCATCTGCCGCACTCGCCGCACCCGCCGCACTCAGCCAACTTCACCGCGCCGGGCGCCACTCCTGCCGAACCGCAGGTGACGTCGAGCCCAACGTTGTTGGTCTTTCAGCGGCGCTGAAAGACC
>DASZRO010000116.1 GCA_035550055.1 Mycobacteriales bacterium
GCAGGTTGGCGAGGTCGGATCCCGCCTCCGGCTCGGAGAAGCCCTGGCACCAGTGCTCCTCGGCGTGCAGGATGCCGTGCAGCCACCGGTCCTTCTGCTCCTGGGTGCCCCAGCGGATGATCATCGGGCCGATCTGCCAGACGCCGTTGGCGTTGTAGATGCCGGGCGCCTTGGACTTCGCCATCTCCTGGGAGTAGATGACGTTCTGCATCAACGTGGCCTCGCGGCCGCCGAGCTCCTTCGGCCAGTTGATCGCCGCCCAGCCGCCTTCGGCCATGACCTTCTGCCACGCCTTGCGCTTGGCGTAGAGCTTGTTCTGGCCTTGTACGTCGGGGATCTCTCGCTCCTCGAAGGCGGCCAGAGCCTTGTCGAGCCACTCCCGGAGCTCGGAGCGGAACGCCTCGTCCTCAGGCGTGTACGCGAAATCCATGAGGGTGAACCTATCGCGCGGACCGGGCCCGACGCGCCGTTCCCTGACATTTGCGTCAGGGAACGCCAGCCGTGAGGATGGCGCCGTGGACTTCGACTTCAACGACGACCAGAAGGCGCTCCGGGAGGCCGTCCGCGACGCGCTCGCCGGCATGGTCGATGCGCCGGGGCTGCTCGCGATGGCCGGCGACGGCGGTCGGATGCCGGACGAGCTCTGGCGTCGGATCGCCGACCTCGGCTGGCCCGGCCTGCTGGTCCCCGAGGCGCACGGCGGCCTCGGCCTGGGACTGGTCGACATGACCGTCGTGTGCGAGGAGATGGGCCGCGTCCCGCTGCCCGGCCCGTACTTCTCCTCTGCGGTCTTCGCGACCCTTGCGTCGTTGCGGCTCGGTGCCGACGAGCTTCTCGCCGACCTGGCATCCGGCGCGAAGCGCGGCACGGTGGCCGTCGACGAGCTGGGTACGTCGGGCGACCCGCTCGGCTCGATCAGGACCGAAGCCACCACTTCCGGTGACGGCTGGGTGCTCGACGGCCTGAAGCCGACCGTCCCGGACGCCGCCACCGCGGACTGGGTGATCGTCGTGGCGGCCGACGACGACGGCCTCGCGGCGTACCTCGTCGAAGGCGCGGCGGCGGAGTCGGTGCCGGGCATGGACCCGACCCGCGACCTCGGTCGGCTGGAGCTGAAGGGCACGCCCGCCCGCCGGCTCGGCCCGGCAGGCGACCAGACGGCGCTGCTGCGGCGGGTCGCCGACGACGCGTCGGTGATGCTGTGCGCCGAGCTGGTCGGCGCGGCGGAGGCGTCGTTCGAGCTCGCGGCGGAGTACTCGAAGAGCCGGGTGCAGTTCGGCCGCCCGATCGGGACCTTCCAGGCCGTCAAGCACATGGCCGCGGAAATGCTGCAGGACCTCACGCTGGCCCGCGTCATCACCCACTACGCGGCGTGGTGCTCCGACGTGGACGCCGAGGACCGCGAGCTCGCCGCCGGCATGGCCAAGTCCTGGGTGGCCGAGGCCGCGATCAACGTGACGGGCACGAGTATCCAGGTGCACGGCGCGGTCGGGTTCACGTGGGAGTGCCCGGCGCACTTCTACTACAAGCGGGCCAAGGCCACCGACCTCGTGCTCGGCAAGCAGGCCTGGCAACGCCAGCGTGTGGCAGACCTGGTCCTCGGCGCCGCCTCCTGACGCCGAGCCCTACGTAGTTGGTCTTTCAGCGGGGTCTGAGTGACCAAAAACGTTGGGCTCGACGGTCACTTCAGCAAGGGGTGGTGTTGCAGTTCGCGCTTGAGCACCTTGCCGGTGGCGTTTCTCGGGAACTCCTCGACCAGGTAGATCCGCCGTGGCGCGGCGTAGTCCGCGACCCGCTCCTTGCACCACGCGGTCAGCTCCTCCGGCGTGGCCGCGCCCGCCTCGGTGAGTACGACGAAGCCGACCACGTCCTCGCCGAGCACCGGATGCTCGACGCCGACGACCGCGGCCTCACGTACGCCGGGGTGCTCGTAGAGGGCCGACTCGACGTCGGTGGCGTGGATGTTGAGCCCGCCGCGGATGATGACGTCCTTCGCCCGCCCGGCGATGTAGAGATAGCCGTCCTCGTCGAGCCTGCCCAGGTCACCGGTGCGAAGCCAGCCGTCCTCGTGGAACATGTCCTGCGCCTCGGCCGGCACCTTGTAGTACTCCCGCAGCTTGCCGGCCGGCTTCACCTGCACGTTGCCGATCTCGCCGACCGGCACCTCGGCCCCGTCGTCGTCGAGGATGCGGACCTTGGCCGGGGGGACCGCCAGGCCTACCGAACCGGGATGACGGCGCAGCTCGCCTTTCGGCATGAAGAAGTACGCCGTACCGGCCTCGGTCATCGAGTAGGAGTTCGTGACCATCGCATCCGGTACGACGTCCTGCATCGCGAGCAGCGTGCTCGGCGCGATGGGCGCCGACCCGACGGAGACCATCTCGACACTCGACCAGTCGGTCCTGGTGGTGCGCTCGTCGGCCAGCAGCAGCTCGACCATCGCCGGCACCAGGAACACGCACTTGGGACGGGTCGACTCGATGAGGGACAGCCACTCGCCGGTGTCGAACTTCGGCAGGTAGAGCGTGTACATCCCCATGCGCATCGGCTGGTAGACGAACGTCAGCCCCGAGAACGTGAACATCGGGCAGGCGTGCAGCCACGGCCGGCCGCTCCACTGCGGCTCGGACGTGATGACCAGGGCGGAGTTGCTGTGCCGGATCGCGACGCCCTTCGGCGCGCTCGTCGTGCCGGACGTGTAGAGGATCTCGGCGAGGTCGTCACTGTCGCGATCGACCTGTACGTCGGTCGAGTCGTCGGCGAGCAGCGTCTGCCAGCCGACGCCGCCGGGCGCGAGGTGGCTGAGCTCAGGCGCGACCACGGTCACCGCCGGCTCGCAGTGCTTGAGCACGCCTTCGACGAGGTTCGGGGCCATGCGCACGTTGACCGGAACGGCGACCGCGCCGGCCTTGTGGATCGCGGCGTACGCCTGCACGAACGCGAGCCCGTCCTCCGGTCGCATGACCAACGCGACCCGGTCGCCGGCATGGACGCCCGCGTCGACCAGTCCGTGCGCCAGCCGCGACGCCGTGTCGTTCCATTCGCCGTAGGTGATCGACCCGACGCCGTGTACGACGAAGCCGGGCTCGTCCGCGAGGTGGTCGGCCGCCCAGCGGAGCTGGTCGGGGATCAGCGCCATGCGATGACCGGTCGGCTCAAACCAGCTGGAACGGCGGGATGCCGGAGTCGTGGTTTGCGAACAGCTTCGGCGCCGCCTCGATCAGCCCGTCCACGGTCCACGCCTTGCCGCCGGCGTCGACCGAGCCGCCGAGGGTGAAGCCCTTGGCCACCTGGACCTCGCTGCCCCACACCACGAACACCTGGCCCGTGACGTCCTGCGCCGCAGGGCTGGCCAGCCAGCCGACGAGCGGTGAGACGTTCTCCGGCGCCCAAGCGTCGAACTCGCCTTCCTTGACCTCACCGAAGCCGGCGAACGTCTGCTCGGTCATCCGGGTCCGGGCACGCGGTGCGATCGCGTTGGCGGTGACGCCGATCTTGGCGTACTCGCGGGCGGTCACCCAGGTCAGCGCGACGATGCCCGCCTTCGCCGCGGCGTAGTTGGCCTGGCCGGCGTTGCCGAACAGCCCCGACTCGCTGCTGGTGTTGATGACCCGGCCGTACACCGGATCGCCGGCCTTCGAGCGCGCTCGCCAGTAGCCGCCGGCGAAGTGCGTCATCGCGAAGTGGCCCTTGAGGTGTACGTCGATGACGGAGTCCCAGTCGTCCTCCGTCATGTTGTAGCTCATCTTGTCGCGCAGGATGCCGGCGTTGTTGACGACGATGTCCAGGCCGCCGAACGTGTCGACTGCCTGGTTGACCATGTCCTCGGCCGCCTTGAAGTTCGAGCAGCTGTCGTAGTTGGCGACCGCGTCGCCGCCGGCCGCCTTGATCTCCTCGACGACCTGCTGCGCCGGGCGGTTGTCGGTGCCGGCGCCGTCCCACTCGCCGCCTAGGTCGTTGACCACGACGCGGGCGCCCTCGGCGGCGAGCAGGAGCGCGTGGGTCCTTCCCAGACCCCGGCCAGCGCCGGTGACGATGGCGACCTTGCCGTCGAGCAGACCCATGACTGTTTGCCTCTTCCTCGTGCTCAGTGGGTGGGAAGGACTTCGTCGAGGAAGTCCCGGATCAGGTTCGCGGTCGTTGCCGGGTTGTCGCCGGCAGCCAGATGCCCGGCCGAGGCGATGGTCGCGACGCGCGCGTTGGGAATGATCGAGGCGACCTCGGTGGCGCCGTCGCTGGACAGCACGTCGCTTGCCGCGCCGCGCAACACGAGCACCGGGATCTGGATCTTCGCCGCCTCCGCGTCGAGACCGACCAGGATGTCGTTCTCCCAGTCGGTGTCCCGGATGTTGGCCATGCGCTCGCGGCTGATGCGGCCGAGGCTGTGCTTCCACACCCACCGACCGTCGGGGCGCTGGCGGAGGTTGCGCTTGAGCCGGTCGGGCGGCGACGGTTTGCGGTTGGGCAGGTACTCCGCGATGGCTGCGCCGGCCTCCTCGAGCGAGCCGAACGACTCGTGCTTGGTCATGAAGTCGATGATGCGCTGGACGCCTTCGGGCTCGAGCCGGTGGCCGACGTCGATCAGGATGATCGCCGACACCAGGTCCGGCGCAGCCGCGGCCAGCGTCATCGCGACGATGCCGCCGAGCGAGGCGCCGATGATCGCGACCGGTCCGACGCCGAACTCCGCGAGCAGGCCCGGGACGGCCGCAGCCAGGTGCTGGCGGGACACGCCCTCGGTGTCGGTGAGCGAGTCCGATTCGCCGTGGCCAGGGAGGTCGATCGCGATGACGTGGCACTTGTCACGCAGCTTCGCGCCGATGTCTTCGAACATGTACGCCGTCTGGCCGCCGCCGTGCAGCGCCAGCACCGCGGGCGCGCCGGCGTGCCCCCACTCCAGGTAGTGCACCTGCCGGCCGTCGACGAGGGTGAACCCGCTCCGCCCGCCCGCGGGTACGTCGTGGCGCTCGGGCTCGTTGTCGGGAACGTCCCTGACGACGGCGTCAGCCTCGGACATGTGCGCCATTCAATCAGCCCGCTTTGCGGATCCGGCGAGGTCGCCTGCTCGCGGCGCGGTCGGGGACGAAGAAGCCCTCGAAGACCGCGCGGGTGAGGATCTCGATCGCGTCCTCGCGGGAGACGTCGGCTTGGTGTGACTCCCGGAAGTAGTTGAACCGCTCGAGCATCGACAAGCAGGCGAGCCCCTCCGCGACGCCTCGGTCGTCGAGCACGCGCACCTCGTGGATGCGAGTGGCCAGCGCCGTCGACAGCTGCATCAACGACGTTCGGGCGCGAAGCCCGAGGTCGCGGTCGTTGAGCTCCCACTCGGTCCATGCGCGGATGACGCTGCCGTGCGCGGCGTACAGGTCGACGAACTTCGTCACCCAGTCGCGGATGGTTGCCCGACCGTCTTCGTCGGGGGTTACCGGACCGAGCGAGGCGCCGAGCGCCTCCATCTCCGACATGGTGTCCAGAGCGAGGGCCTTGAACAAGTCCTCCTTGTTGGAGAAGTATAGGTAGAAGGTGCCGTGCGAGGTCTTCGCCGCCTTCACGATGTCGTCGACCCGCGCGTTGTGGAAGCCCTGAGCCGCGAACACGGCCTGGCCGGCGGCGAGCAGCCGTTGCATCGTCTTGCGGCCCTGCGCCCGCAGCTCGCGTTCCTGGGCGGGCGCGCCACCGCGCGCGGAGGGCCCGCGAGCGGTGGTGCCGCTCGGTGCGGCGCTCACTGGGCCTGCTGCTTCCAGTTGAAGTACTGCACCTCGACCTTGAGCGGGAGGATGTGGCGAACGTAGAAGGCGTGCAGCTCGAGCATCCCGAAGTCGTCGAGCATCTTGTCCTCGAGGACGGTCCGGTCGTCCCGTTCGCTGTACGCCTTCGCCCGGTCGTAGAACTCTTCGAGCTCGGCGAGGGTGGACACCGACATCCCGAAGTGGTCCATCGGGTTGGTCGTCATCGGCTTGTCGTCGGCCTCGATGAAGACGAACTGCCCGAACTCGTAGGCCATCATCACCAGGCGCTTGCGGTCGATCGTCTCGGTCGGCAGCTCCTGCCAGCCGAAAACCTCGCCGTAGAAGTCGAGGATGGCCTTGCGGCCGTCCTCGTCCAGCAGATCGGCCGGCACGGTCATGGCGACGTGGTTGAACGTCGGGGTGTTCGCCGTACGCCCGGCGGGGTTCGAGGTCATGGCCGCACCAACGCTTTCGTCGGGATCTCTCCGGCATGCAGCCGGAGCATCGTGTCGAGCAGGTCGTCGAGCCCGACGTCGTCGGGACACATCAGCGCGTCGACCGGGAGCCGGCCCGATGCCAACAGGCCGAGTGCGGCATCGATCCCGCCTTCGTCGTAACAGTAGGCGCCGGTCACGACCAGCTCGTTGAGCAGGATCCGCATCGCGTCCATCCGCACCGACAGGTCGCCGGTGCCCAGCAGCACCAGCGTCGCGGTGGGGCGCAGCAGGGCGAGCGCCGCGGCGACGGCCGACTCCACTCCGGAGGTCTCGAAGGCGTAGTCGAAGCCGTCCTGGTGGGCCTGCGTCGGCATCGCCGGCGCGGGCGGCAGATCCTCGGGGGCGAGCGCTGCGGTAGCGCCGGCTGCGACGGCCTGGTGGCGGCGTACGCCGGACGGCTCGCACACCGTCACGTCCGCTGCCCCCGACGCGCGCAGCGCCGCGATCACCAGCTGCCCGAGTGGCCCGCCGCCGCTGACCAGGATGTGGAGCTTCGCGCGGTCCTCGGGCAGCTTGGCGACCGAGATACCGTGCAACGCGACGGCCAGCGGCTCGGAGAGCGCGGCGACCCGCAGGTCGAGGCCGTCGGGCACTCGGTGCAGGGTGTCGGCGCCGGCGAGCAGATAGTCGGCGAACGCGCCGCCGAGCTCGCTGCCGTCACCGTGCCCGCTTCCGGTCGCCCGGATCGGGTCGGCGAGACACAACGCGGGCCGTCCGCTGCGACACCAGGCGCACTCGCCGCACCAGGGCGGTCCGCCGACGACCGGATCCCCTGGCGACCAGCCGGCGACGTCAGGTCCGACCGCGGAGATAGTGCCCGACCACTCGTGGCCGCCGACGGTGCCCGGCGGCATCCAGCCTTCGAGCGCGCCGTGCAGGTCGGTGCCGCAGATTCCGCACCATTCGACCCGGACCAGGACCTGGCCCGGGCCGGGCGTGGGGACGGCCGCCTCGCGGACGGCGATCCGGCCCGCGCCCTCGATGACGGCGCTGCGCATCCTCATGAACCGTGCGTCATCGGTAGTCGAACGCGACCTTGATCGTGCCGGTCTCGCCCTGCCGCGCGATGGTGGTGAACGCCTCTCGCCAGGTGTCGAGGGTGAACTGATGGGTGAGCATGTCGCTGATGTCGATGCCCCCGGTAGCAGCCCAGTCCAGGTAGTGGGAGATGGCGTGCTTGCGGACGCCGCCGACCTCTTCGACGCCGAAGGCGTTGGAGCCGATCAGGTTGAGCTCCTTGAAGTACCAGGGGCTCCACTCGAAGCGGCCGGCCTGGCTCACCCCCGTCATGACCATGCGACCGCGCGCCCGCAGGACCCGGACCGAGACCTCGATCGTCTCGGGTGCCGCAACGGTGTCGTAGACGATGTCGACGCCGCCGGGAAAGGTCATGGGCAACCCTTCCCAAGGCTTGTAGAGCTTGCCCTCCGACCAGTCGGCGACAGCCTCGACCAGCCCGCCCGTCGGGTCGTGGAAGAAGGCCTTGGCGCCGTGACGGGCAGCCGCGTCGGCCTGGTGCTGCCACTTCACGATCGCGCCGACCTGCACGTCGGGGTGGAGCTTCGCCAGCACGGCGAGGGTCGACAGCCCGAGTGCACCGATGCCATATACGAGTGCCCTCCCGCCGGCCGGCGGCGGATTGCGCAGCACCGAGTGCAGCGCCACCGAGAACGGGTCGGCGAGGACCGCGATCTCGTCCGGCACGTCGTCGGGGCAGGGGATCGCCATCGAGGTGTGCGCCGGGACGAGCTCGGCGAAGCCGCCGCTCGCCGTCGAAGAGTTGCCGGTGTGGATCCCGGGTGCGAGATGGCCCTCGGTGAAGTGGTGGCAGAGGTTGAAGTCGCCGGCCTGGCACGACGGGCACATCGGCGAGATGCCGCGCGGGCCGCACGACAGCCAGGGATTGAGGACCACGCGCTCGCCGATGCGCCGGCCCGAAGTCGGCCCGATCTCGACGATCTCGCCGATCACCTCGTGGCCCAGAACCTGCGGGAAGCTGATCATCGCCGTCATCGACGAGTCGCCGTCGCCGTCCATGAAGACCTGCTTGGCGTCGGACCCGCAGATCCCGCACAAGTTGGTCTTGATGATCACCCAGTCGTCGGCAGGCAGCGCCGGGTCCGGGATGTCGCGCAGGTCCATCGGCACCGTGGCGAGCGCCTTCTCCGCCGGCAGCGCGTCCTCCGGCAACGGCTGCCCAGGTGTGGTGCTCACGCCGAAGATCAGTCCACGCATCAGACGGCGTCCTCTCCGTGGTCGCGCCCGAGGTGGGCGTGACCGTGACCGAAGTTCTTCGTGGCGTTGCGCAACGCGGTCGCCATGATCGTGAGTGTCGGGTTCTGCGCGCCGCTGCTCGGGAAGACCGAGCC
>DASZRO010000117.1 GCA_035550055.1 Mycobacteriales bacterium
GCGTGGTACCAGCCGCCGAACGGCTCGTAGATGCGGCCACCGATCGAAGAGATGTTGATGATCCGACCACGGCGCTGCTCACGCATGTGGGGCAGCACGAGCTGCGTCAGGCGCGCCAAGCCGAACACGTTGACGTCGAACTGGTAGCGCGCCTCGGTCATGGCCACGTCCTCGACCGACCCGTACGACCCGTACCCGGCGTTGTTGACCAGCACGTCGATCCGGCCCGTCTCCGCCACGATCTGCTGAACGCCGGCGACCATCGACGCGTCGTCCGTGACGTCCATCTTCAGCGCCCGGATCCCGGCCTGCGCCAGGTCCGACATTCGCTCCACGCGCCGGGCTGCGGCGTACACGGTGAACCCGGTCTTTGCCAGCCGGAGCGCGGCCGCCTCGCCGATGCCGGACGAGGCGCCGGTCACCAGCGCTGTGCCCGTCGATCCAGCAGTGCTCTCGGACATGAGGCCTCCCCGCATCGAGTCGCTCCGTGGGATCATCCACCACGTGGCGGATGAGCATGTCGATTTGCTGATCATCGGTGCCGGCCTGTCCGGCGTCGGCACCGGCTATCAGTTCGCGAAGACCTTCCCGCGCAAGAGCTACGTGATCCTCGAGCAGCGTGAAGAGCTCGGCGGGACGTGGAGCCTGTTCAAGTACCCGGGCATCCGCTCCGACTCCGACATGCACACCCTCGGCTATCGCTTCAAGCCGTGGACGGCCGCCAAGGCGATCGCCGACGGTCCGGCAATCCTGGACTACGTCCGCGAGACCGCGCGCGAGGGCGACGTCGAGCGCCACATCCGTTACCGGACGAAGGTGGAGCGCGCAGAGTGGGACACCGCCACCGCGCTGTGGACGGTCGAGGCCCGCAACGTCGCCACGGACGAGGTGACGACCTACACCTGCCGGTACCTGTTCTGCTGTGCCGGCTACTACGACTACGACAACGGCTACCGGCCGGACTTCCCGGGCGAGGAGCGGTTCACCGGGCCGATCATCCACCCGCAGTTCTGGCCCGAGGACCTCGACTACACGGGCAAGCGCGTGGTCGTGGTCGGCAGCGGAGCAACCGCCATCACGATCGTCCCGGCGATGGCCCAGACCGCCGAGCACGTCACGATGCTTCAGCGATCGCCGACGTACATCGTGTCGTTGCCGGGCGAGGACGCGCTGGCCAACCGGCTGCGCAAGCACCTGCCGGCGAGCTGGGCGTACGGCATCGTGCGCTGGAAGAACGTCCTGCGCGTGCTGTTCAGCTTCCAGATGAGCCGCCGCAAGCCCGAATGGGTCAGGTGGGTGCTGCGCAAGGCGCTGGAGAAGAACGAGGGACTGTCGCCCGCCGAGATCGACGCGAACTTCACGCCGACCTACAACCCATGGCAGCAACGGTTGTGTGCGGTCCCCGATGGTGACTTCTTCCAGGCGATGCGCGACGGCAAGGTGTCGGTCGTCACCGACCACATCGAGACGTTCACCGAGACCGGCATCCGGCTGAAGTCGGGCGAGGAGCTGCCGGCTGACATCGTCGTGACCGCGACGGGACTGAGCCTGATCCCGTTCGGCGGCGTCGAGCTCGTGGTGGACGGCGAGAAGATCGACGTCGCCAACACGGTGACCTACAAGGGCATCATGCTCAGCGGCGTCCCGAACTACGCCATCGCCTTCGGCTACACGAACTCCTCCTGGACGCTGAAGGTCGACCTGACCTACGCCTACATGTGGCGGTTGATCAAGCACATCGAGCGGAGGGGGTTGCGGCAGTTCATGCCGCGGCACAACCCGCCGGTCAGTGACACGCCGTACATCGACTTCAACTCCGGCTACGTCCTACGAGCCCTCGACAAGATGCCGAAGCAGGGCATCGAGCAGCCGTGGCGGCTGTCGATGAACTACGCGATCGACTTCTTCGAGCTCCGCTACACCAAGGTCGACGACGGCGAGATGCAGTTCAGCAACCCCGCGTCGAGGTCTACGAAGACCACATAGGGCTCGACGGGAGGGTCAGCGGCCGATCCGGCCGCGGTGGGAGACCGCGTCCACGGTGACCGCGGCGAGCAGTACGACGGCGATGACCATGTCCTGGCCGGCTGCACCGATCTGGATCAGGCCCATGCCGTTGTAGATCGTGGTGATGACCAGGCCGCCGAGCAGCGCGTAGCTCATCCTGCCGCGACCGCCGAACAAGCTCGTGCCGCCGATGACGGCCGCCGCGACGGCGTAGAGCACGTAGTTGCCGCCGTCGATGTCGCTGCCGATCGAGCCGAGCTGCGACAGGTACACCAGGCCGGCAAGGCCGGCGGTGAAGCTCGACAGCGTGAACGCCAGCGTGCGGACGTTCTTCACCCGGATGCCGGCGCGGCGCGCCGCTTCGGGATTGCCACCGATCGCGTACATGTAGCGACCGAAACGGGTCTTGCCGAGCATCACGGTGTAGACGATGAGGACCACGGCCAGGAACGGCACGATCCAGAGCACGCCGGACAGATGGACCAGCAGCGACCCGCGGTTGTGGTTGCTGATCAGGACGAGTACGACGCCGGCCGCGGCGACCCCGGCGACCTTGAGCGCCGTCAACGACAGCGGCGGCGTGACCAGGCTGCTCGCACTGCGCCGACGGTGCTGCAACAGCGCGTAAGCCGCGAACACGGCGACCGCGACGATCATCACGATCCAGCCGGTCGAGTTCGACATCGAGCCCTGGTCGATGTCGTTGAGGACGTTGCTCGTCACCGCGATGCTGCCGCCGGGCGCGTGCTTGTCCTTCTGCACGAGATAGAGCAGGAAGCCTTCGCCGCCGAGCAGGCCGGCCAACGTGACGACGAACGAGGGCAGACCGAGCCGCGAGATCAGCAGACCCTGGATCGTGCCCCAGACTGCGCACACGGCCAGGCCGGCGAGGGCGGCGAGGAACCAGTTCACGTTGTGGGGCGCCGCGTTGAGCTCGGCGGTGACGGTCGCACCGATGCCCATCACGAACCCGGTCGACAGGTCGATCTCGCCGAGCAGGAGGGCGAACGACTCCGCCATTCCCAGCAACACGAACACGCCGCACTGCTGAATCAGGTTGTTCAGGTTCGTGGCGGTGAGGAACTTCGAGTTCTGGGTCTGGAACGCGATCACGATGATGATCAGGCCGACGACGACGGGAAGCACGCCGCTCTCGCCCGCCTTGATGCGCTTCCACTGGGCGGCGGCGTACTCGCTGAGGCTGTCCGCGACCAGCTCGTTGCTTGCGGTCGGCGCCTGGGCCGCGACGTCGGTCGCCGCAGGCTCTGAGGTCATGACGGGCCCTTCCTTCCGGCCGATCCGGTGGAGCCGCGGAGTGCGCCGGTCGTGATGAGCTCGACCGCCTGCTGGGTGTCGAGCTGAGAGGTCGGGTAGGTGCCGGCCAGGTGGCCGAGGTAGAGGACCGCGATCTGGTCCGCGACGCTGAACACGTCGACCAGGTTGTGGCTGATGATCAGCACCGCGACGCCCGAGTCGCTGAGGGTCTTGACGAGGTTGAGCACCATCGCGGTCTGCGAGACGCCGAGGGCCGCGGTCGGCTCGTCCATGATGACGAGCTTGGCGTCCTCCAAGACGGCTCTGGCGACCGCGACCGCCTGGCGCTGACCGCCGGACAGCGAGCCCACCGGCTGCCGGATCGAGCGCACCGTCGTGACGGAGAGGTCGCTCAGCGTCTTACGTGCGGCGAGCTCCATCGCGGTCTCGTCGAGGAACCCGAACCGCTTCGGCTCCCGGCCGAGAAACATGTTCTGGACGATGTCGAGGTTGTCGCAGAGCGCGAGGTCCTGGTACATCGTGGCGATGCCGAGCGCCGCCGCGTCGCGCGGACTGCGGACGTGGACTTCCTTGCCCTCCCAGAAGACCTGGCCGCCGTCGGGCGACCACATTCCGGAGATGGTCTTGATCATCGTGGACTTGCCGGCCCCGTTGTCGCCGACGAGCGCCACCACCTCGCCCGGGTAGATCTCGAGCTCCACGTCGGTCAGCGCCTGCACCGGGCCGAAGTTCTTGCTGACCTTGGCGAGCTTCAGCAGCGGCGTGCCGGAGGCCCGGTCTTTCGACCGGGCCTCCGCTCCTTGCACGTTCGCCATGCGGCTAGCTGATCCCCGCTGCCGTGCACTCCGCTGCGTAGCTGCCCGTGCAGAGCTGCTTCGCGGTCACGAAGTTGTCCTTCACGACGGTGTCACCCATGTTCGCGGTGGTGACCCACTCGGGGGTCAACAGCACCGACGGCATCGGCTTGTTGTTGTCGTTCGGGTTGTCGGTCGACCCGTTGACCAGCGCCGAGGGCGGCGTCTGGCCGGCACGGGCGAACATCGCCACGGCGGCGGCAGCCTGCGCCTCCAGGAAGATCGGCTTGTACGCCGTCCCGCACTGGTAGCCGTCGAGGATGTTGTGCAGGCCGTCCAGCGTGGCGTCCTGACCGGTGATCGGGAACGTCTTGGCCTTGACGCCGCGGCCCTTCAAGTAGTGGATGATCGGCGCGGCGTTCTCGTCGTTCGGGATGATCGCCGAGTTGGCCGACGAGTGGGCCGTGTAGGCCTGCTGGAACTCGGTCAGCGCGGTCGGCGGGTCCCAGGTGCCCGGAGGCGTCGCGAGGACCTTCCAGCTCGGGTTGGCCTTGATGACCGAGTCGTAGCCCTGCTTGAACAGCGTGGCGTTGTTGTCGGTCGGGTCGCCGGCCATCTCGATGATCTGCGGGCTGGTGACGTTCCAGTCCTTGGCACATGATGCGAAGCCCTGACCGATGAGCTTGCCGACCTCGACGTTGTCGAAGCTGATGTAGTACGAGCCGGCCGTGATGCGGTCGTAGTCGATGACCGCTACGCCGTGCTGTGCGGCGTACTTGGCGACGGTTTCGCCGGTACCCGGGTCCTCAGGGTCGATGAGCAAGACGGTGGCACCGTTGGTGATCATCGCCTGCGCGTCGGAGATGAACGTGCTGTCGCTGTGCTGCGCGTTCTTGATCGAGATCTGCGACGCGTTGAGCCCGGCCATCGTGAAGGCCTTGGTGAGCAGCGGGGCGTCGAACTCGGTGTAGCGCGACGAGGTGGTCGTGTCGGGCAGGATGACGCCGACCGAGCCCTGGCCCTGCGCGGCGAGCGGGGCCAGCTGCGACATCGCCGAGAAGTCCTGTGTGAACGATGACGCCGTGATGTTGATCGACGACGACGACGATCCGGTCGACGGCGCAGTGCTGCTTCCCACCGAGCTGTTGCCGCCCGACGAGCTGCTACCGCACGCCGACACGAGCATGGCCGCTCCGCAGAGCGCCGCGCCGTACGCGTGCTTCCTTGTTACCCGCAAGATTGCCCTCCTAGTTCCCGGCAGATGCTGCCTGTGGGACATCGTGCCCCGCACGGACCCGTTGCGTGATCACGAACCTGTAACGGTCTGGTCATCAAGCGGTAGGAACGAACCGGTAGAGCAGCGCGTCGAGCGTCACGTCGAAGGCGCCCTGGTAGTCGACCGGCCCGGCCAGGGCGGCGATCAGATCCGGGTCGTCGGTGATCGCGGGCCAGGCGGCGGGGTCGGTGGCCGCGGTTGCCGGCCCGCGTTCGGCGGTGCGGGCGATCACCACCGACGACACGACGTGCAGCTGAAGGGTTCTGATCGCGGTCGCCGCGGCGCGTCCGCGCAGGCCGACGGCGTGGAGCTCACGCGCCAGCGCCGCCTGCATCGGCTGGAACATCGCGGCGGTCTTCCCGCGCTCGTGTGCCACGGCGATCAGGTGCGGGTGCTCCCAGAGCCTGCGCCGCCACTGTTTGCACAGCGACGTGATCCGGGCTCGGGGGCTGCGCCCGTTGACCGTCACATCAGCCATGTCGGAGAGCAGCCGGTAGACCATCAGGTCGAGCAGCGCGTCGCGGTTGCCGACGTGCCAGTAGATGGAGGTGACCGCCGTGCCCAGCTCGGCGGCGAGTCGGCGCATCGTCAGGGCTTCGAGGTCGAACTCCTCGACGAGGCGTACGGCGGCCTCGACGACCACCTCGCGATTGAGCGTCGGCTCACGGGCTGGTCGCGAGGCCTGGCTCATCCGCTCAGCCTGGCACCGGGGCGAACGGGAACTCGTGGCCGGTCAGCCAGTGCCGGCCGACCTCCCGGTGGCCGGCCCAGCGCGCCACGTTGGCCGCGTCGTCGGTCTGCCCGAGCGAGGCAGGGGTCACGTTGATGCGTTCGGCGTGCGGGCGCAGCGACGCGAGGTCGAATCCGTAGATCTCGGCGGCCGCCTCGCCGATCATCCGCCGCGTCTCAGCGATCGGCACGTCGTGGTAGGTCTTCGCCAGCCACTCGCGCGACCGCGGCCAGGTGCCTTCGGGGTGCGGGAAGTCGTTGCCCCACGGCATGTTGTCGATGCCGATCTCGTAGCGCATCCCGATCTCGCGCCGTTTCGTGTTGGACGACCCGATGAAGCAGTTGCGGTCGAACAGCTCGCTGGGCTGGGTCTGGATCCCCATCGAGGAGAGCTTCTCGGCGCCCTTCTGGCCCAGGAAGAGCCGGTCCCAGAACCACAGCAGGTTCGGCACCCACCAGCAACCGGCTTCGGTCACCCCGAACTTCAACCGCGGGAACCGGTCGAACACGCCGGACCAGAGCATGAACCACATCGGCCGGGCCGGCCACCACACGACCTCGGTCACGTAGATCCCGAGGTGGTCGCCGTAGGACTCCTTGTCGGCCGGTCCGCTGTGGGTGCACACCGGCATCTCGAGGTCCTGGCACAGCTCCCACACCGGGTCGTAGTGGCGCGAGTGATATGGCTCCTGGTTCATCCACATCGCCGGGATCATCACTGCGCGCAGTCCCGACTCGTGGGCGCGGCGGATCTCGGCGAGCACGTCGTCGAGCGGAGCGGTGATCTGCACCAGGGCGACGCCTTTGCGTCGCTCGGGGGAGTCCGCGCAGAGCTCGGCGAGCCAGCGGTTGTGGGCGCGCGCACCGGCGAGACCGAGCTCCGGATCGGTGTCGCCGGACAACCCGAGACCGACCCCGAACGGGGCGCAGGTGCGGCTCTCCACGGCATCCGCGTCGGGGAAGATCACCTCTGCGGTGATGCCGTCGTTGTCCATCTCCTTGTTGCGGCGCTCGGCGTCCCAGCCGCCTTCGAGTCCTTCTTCGTTCTCCGCGAACCACTTGTCGGCGAACGCCTTGTCCGACGTACCCATCCGGTGGATCTCCTCGACCGCCTGGTCACGCCCGGCGAGGAACTCCTCGAACGCCGGCCAGTACTTCTGCTCCAGGTAGTCGCGGTACTGCGGCGTCGGCAGGCCCGCGTGCGCGTCGGAGGAGATGACGGTGTAGACGTCGTCGCTCATCGCGTGGTGCTCCTAACTCGGTTCTGCACTGCGTTCATCCGGGCACCGCCCGCAGGTAGTTGTCGGGTTGGCTGCGCTCGAGGATCGACTGCGTGCGCTGGCGCAGCGCGTCGTCGGTGCGCGGGTTGTCGGGATGGATCCAGAACTTGTCGTTGCGCACCGCGTCGAGGGTCGCCGCCGCGACCTCGGTGGGCTCGGTGTAGGCGATCTGCACGCCGGCGGCGCGCATCTGTTCCTCGAGCGCCTCGACGGTGGTGTACGGCGTCTTGCGCTCTCGGGTCTTCGCGAAGCGGTCCGGCCGCGACCGCCACGACTCGAACAGGCCGGTGCGCAACATGTGCGGGCCGGGGAAGAGCACCGATGCCGACAGCGCGGTGTCGGCGAGCTGTCCGTACAGACACTCGGTGATCGTCACGACGGCGGCCTTGGTGGCGGCGTACTGCGGGGTCGACGGCAGCGGGGAGATGCCGCCGTTGCCGCTCGAGGTGTTGACGATGTGGCCGGGCTCACCCGCTGCGAGCATCGCCGGCACGAACGCGTTGATGCCGTGGACGACTCCCCAGATGTTGACGGCGATCGCCCACTCCCAGTCGCGGAGCTCGTGTTCCCAGATCGGACCCTCGGCACCCGCGCCGATGCCCGCGTTGTTGCACACGACGTGGACGCCGCCGTACTTCGCGATCGCGGCGTCGCGAAGCGCACACACCGAGTCGAAGATCGAGACGTCCGTCGGCACCCCGATGACGTCGATGCCGTCTGCCTCCAGCGCCGAGACGGTCTTGGCGAGCGGCTCCGGTTGGACGTCGGCGAGCACGACCTTCATGCCGGCCTTGCCGAAGACCTCTCCCATCGCGCGGCCGATCCCGCCCGCGCCGCCGGTGACGACCGCAACCTTGCCGTCTGTGTCCATCGTTGAGCCGCGCCCGGTCAGTCTGAGCCGACCGGGGACAGGTCGTCGTAGCGCTGATGCACGTACGGCGCCACCCAGTCAGCGGGGATGGTCGAGACGACCTCACCGGTCTGGACGCTGGAACGTTCCGCCAGCTCGATGCTGCGCAGCTTCCGCACCGGCAGGTCGGCGACCGGGTCGAACCGCGACTCACGAAGCACGACCTCGCCGTCGACGTTCCACATCGCCTTCGTCTTCTCGGCGCGGCGGCAGTAGACGAGCATCGGGTCGCCGTCGAAGCCCTTGCCGGTCGGCGATGGCAGGAACTTCAGGTAGAAGCTCGTGCGGGTCCGCTCCGGCGACGGTTCGACCTCGCCGGTGACGCGGCCGGTGACCTCGACGAACGTCGTACCCATGCGCGTGAAGTGGCCGCGAATGTCGTCGCCGTTGCGGTCGAGTCCGATCTCGGCCAGCTTCTTCGGCTCGCCGAACGTCTCGCGCCCGCCGACGACCGCCTGCTCGGTCGTCATCGGCATGACCAGCGCGTAGTCACCGTCGACGTCGTCGTGGCGGGCGTGCACCGCGAACGTCCCGGCACCGAAGACGGGGTAGCCGCGCCCGAGGTCGACGGTGGCGATGGTCAGCCGGACGAGTGGCTCGGCGGGTGGCGACAGCGGCGGCGGCAGCACGGCCGCGATCGCGTCCGGATCGGTCTCGTACGTCGCGACCAGCGTGGTCGCCCAGGTGTCGACTTTGGTCGCCTCCACCTCGCGGTTGCGGAGCTCGTCGAGCGAGCGTGCGCCGTACCTGACTCGTGCCATGTGCTGACTCCTATTCAGGTTTGCCGAAGCCGACCAGTGCGGGGCACTTCTCTGCTTCAGCCGGAAGGGTGTGTGGCGTGAGCGGCTCGTCGACTGCCGTGACGAGCGGGCCGAACTTGTCGGCGAGCGGCGCGAGGGCGTCGACGTCGAAGCCGTAGACCCGAGCGGCGTTGAGGCCGAGCATCGTCTGGACCTCGTCGTGGTCGATGCCGGCGAAGCTCGCTCGCAGCGCCTCGAGGGTGAACGGGTTGCTGCCTTCTTTGTGGGGGTAGTCGCTGCCCCACATGATCTTGTCGAGGCCGACCGAGTGCCGGATGCGTGCTTCGTCGGGGCGGATGAACGACGAGCCGACGCTGACCTGGCGGGTGAAGTACTCGCTGGGTTTCAGGCTCATCCGCTCGACGACCGGCAGCCCCCACTCGGCCTCCTGCGAGCCCGACGCGTTGCGGAACCGGTCGAAGAAGAAGTCCAGGCGCATCAGCTCGTCGGGGATCCACGCCGTGCCCTGCTCGGTCAGCACCAGGTGCAGGTCCGGGTGTCGCTCGAAGGCGCCGGACACCAGCAGGTGGGTGAACGCGCGGTGGGCCCACCAGGTGACTTCGAGGATGAGGATGACCTGGTCCTCCGGCCGGTCACCGGTGTTCGGGGCGGCGCTGCCGCTGTGGTGGTTCACCGGCATCCCGAGCTCGGCGCACGTCGCCCACAACGGCTCGTAGTAGTCGGGGTCGAACAGCGGCGGGAGGCCGGAGCCGGGCGGGGCTCCCGGCAGCAGCACGCCGCCGGTCAGCCCGTTCTGCTTGGCCCAGTGGATCTCGGCGATCGCCTCGTCGAGGTTGTGCAGCATGATCTGCGCGACGCCGGCGCGACGGCCAGGCGCCTTCGCGCAGAACTCGGCGAGCCAGCGGTTGTGAGCTTGCAGACCGGCCCAGCGGGCCGCGAGGTCGCCGGCGTTCTGGGGCGGTGGCTGGTCGGCGAGGCTCGCCTTCGGGAAGAACGGCGGAACCGTGTTGGGGTAGATGACCTCGGCGACGATGCCGTCGGCTTCGAGGTCGGCGAGGCGGCGCTCGGAGTCCCAGTTCCGTTCCCCGTCGGGACCTTTCATGTCCTCATACGGGATCTCGTACGTCGACGCCCAAGCGTCGAACTCGTCGTGCCAACGACGGGCGAGAAACGGCTTGTAGTCGGTGATGTTGCCGCCGCCGTGGCAGTCGGCAGAGATGACCAGATACCGCTCGTTGTCCATGCCCAGTCCCCGGCAAGAGGTTGCTGTAACGGCGTTACAGTAACCGCTCGCCGGGGAGGGCGCCAGACCCGCTCTAGCCGGGGGAGCGGGCCCCCATCACGTCACGCTCAGACGTAGGTGTCCTGGTCCTGGATCACGGTGCTGCCGCCAACGGGTGCGCCGTATCCGGGGCCACTGCTGACGACCCGGGTGCGCCGCCGACGCGGCATGAAGATGATCAGGTCGAGCGCTACGCCGACGATGCCGACGATCATCAGGATCACGCCGATCGTCTGGATGTCGATGCCGTTCACCGTTGCGTTGACGCCCCAGGTGAGCACCGCACCGACCGCTACTAGGAACAGACCGCCGCCGACACCCATGACTTCAACTCCTTGTCCAGACGGCTGCGCCGTGCAGCCGAAGATGTAGTGGAGTTATTGGCTTTTCCCGGCCGAGCAAACCGGCCGAACGGGCGACACTGCGGGCGGTCACCCAGGTGACCGCCGTGCCCCGCGGCCGCTAGTCGAGGAGGCCGGCGGCCCGGAACATGCGGTCGTAGATCTCGCGCACGACGGGCTGTTTCCTCGCGTTGTAGTCCATGACGTTGCCGCCGCCCGGCACGGCGGCCCGCTTCGCCTGCTCGTACTGCTCGCGGTCGGCCGGGTGGGAGCGCAGCCAGTCGCGGAACATCAGGTGTCGGACCACTTCCGGGCAGTCCGGGCCGAACACGTGCAGGTTCGCTCGCGGCTCAGCGAAGCGAAGCAGGCGGTGTTGGTGCCAGGAGGGTTCGCGGACCCGCAGCTGCCAGCCGCCCGCTTCGAGTGCGGGGACGTACGCCGCCTCGTCGGAGGGGTCGGCGACGACCAGGTCGAGATCGATGACGTCCTTCGCGGCCAGCCCGGGAACCGCCGTGGAGCCGACGTGTTCGAGCTCGAGGACGCACTCGCCCAGGCATCGCCGGACGGCGCCGGCGAGCTGGTCGAAGCGGGCCGGCCAGCGGGCGTCGTACTCGACGATCTCGACGGACTCTTCGGGCTCGGGCGCGACGACCCAGGGGTTCTCCGCCGGGTCCGGCTCATGATGCCGCGTGATGTCCTCAGCGGTGGCCACTCCCCGACGCTATGCGACCCCCCCCGCTTGTTCGAAGTAGCACACAACGCGCTGCGATTCGCCGAGTACGTGCCCGGATGTCCGGTTCGGAAGCGACGTTGTGTGCTACTTCGAACCCGCGGGCGGGGTCAGATGGCGCGGTAGTCGAGGCGCGACATCCGCGGGCCGCGGCGTTCTCGCCGTACGCCGCTGAGCTCGAGGAGGCGGACCAGCCGGTAGCGGTGCGGTCGCCACGGCTCGAGGAACGCCTCGCACTCCTCGTGGGGTATCGGGGTGCCGTCACCGAGCCCCTCGCCGAGCAACGCCGGCAGGTGGTAGTCACCGATCGGCGCGGCATCGGCGTCTCCCAGGGCGCGGTGGCCGACCTCGGCGGCGGTCCACGCGCCGATCCCGGGAAGCGCGGTCAGCATGCGGTAGACCTCGCTCGGCGCGGCGGTGTGCGCTGCGGCTTCCAATCGCGCGGCGTACGACGCGGCCAGCGCGATCGTCTGCGCCTTGCGCTGCTCGACACCCGCGCGGTGCCACTCCCACGTCGGGATGTCCTGCCACTGCTCGGCCGTCGGTGGCAGCCGCATCCCGTCCGGGGCAGGTCCCGGTGCCGGGCCGCCGTACTTCGTGACCAGCCGGCGCCACGCCGCAAAGGCGTCGACGCCGACGATCCGCTGTTCGAGTACGGCGGGCACCAGTGACTCCAGCACGCGACCGGTGCGTGGCACCCGCAGCCCGCGCAGCCGCCGGTGGGCGACGCGGACGATCTCGACGCGAGGCTCGAAGGACTCGGGATCGTCTCGGCTGCCGAGCAGGTCCGGCAGTGTCGCGATCAGCTCGTCGGCGCCGGGCCCCCACGCGCCTGCCTCGACCGCGGCAAGCCCGCGCTGGCGGATCCGGTAGCTGACCGGCCCGGTCGCCAGCCGGCTGGTCCGCCAGATCGAGCCGTCGCCGTCACGCCGATGACACGGGTCGGCCGCTCCGTGCTGGAGCACCGAGAGCGTGAGGCCGACCGAGATCGGATAGCCGGGCTGCCAGATGGTCAATCGTCAGTCGGACGAGCGGTCCGGGTCAGCGGATCGGTCGGCCTGCCCGTAGTCGTTGAAGGGCTTGTCGCGCTGCGCGAGCGAGTCGGACAGCTTGCCTTCCACCATCGCGCGCAGGTACTCCTTCGACGAGCGCTGGTGCAACCCGAGCGCGGTGAGCTCGGACCCGTAGCGGATCGCGCTGCGCATCCCCATGACGTCCATCGCGCGGTGGACCGTGCGCTTGTTGATCTGAAGGAGGTCGGCGGGGATCTTCGCCATCCGCTGTGCCATCTCGAGCGTCTTCGCTTCGAGCTGGTCGGCGGGGAAGGCGCGCGTCGCCCATCCCAGCTGCGCCGCCTCGGTCCCGGTCATCGAGTCGCCGGTGAGCATCTGTTCCATGGCGGCCCGCATCCCCATGAGCCACGGGTGGTACTGCATGTCCGCCGTGCTCATGGTGCGGATCGCCGGATAGCCGATGGTCGCGTCCTCCGCGACGTACACGACGTCACAGCCGGTCGCGAGCTCACTGCCGCCCGCCAGGCAGTACCCGTGGACCTGGGCGATGACCGGCTTGCCCAGATCCCAGATCTCGAACCAGCCGGCGACCACGTTGCGCGGCCACTGGCCGTCCCCGCCGGCGGTGTGCCACGGGAACGGGTCGCCCTTCCTGGGGGTCAGGTCGTAGCCCGCCGAGAAGCAGGGTCCGGCACCGCGGATGATCATGACGCGTACGGCGGGATCGGCGTCCCCCTCGTAGAGCGCGTCGAAGAGCTGGCGGCGCAGCGAGTTCGACAGTGCGTTGCGCTTCTCGGGCCGGTTGAGCGTGATCCGCCGGATGCCCTCGACCGGCTCGTCGACCAGCACCAGCGCCTCGTCCGTCATAGGACCATCTTCGCCCAGCTACGGCTTGGGGAACTTCGTGAGGTGGTTGTAGACCTGGGTGCCGTTCGGCGCCTGCGGGCTGCTGAGGTCCGGGGTGAGCAGGTCCGGTCCGTAGCCCGGCTGGCCGCACGACGGCGACCCTTTGTCGCTGGCGACGAAGGCCCAGGCGAGGTAGCTGACGCCGTGGGCGTCCGCCCAGTCCATCCACTGGGTGTCGAACGTGGTCTGGCAGGCGAACTGCCCGAACTCCCCGGTGACGACCGGGACCTTGCTCGCGACGGAGGTGATGGTGGTGTTCCAGCACGTCGTCGTCGCGCAGCTCGATCCTTCGTAGTTGTGGTACGACGCCGCCAGCTGGGCGGGCCTGAGGGTGTCCTTCGGCTCGTTGGCCAGCCAGCCGGACAGGTCGTTGGCCCAGTTCAGGCCGCCGAGCATGATCGGCTCGGTGGCACCGGCGGAGCGGATCGCGCTGACCAGAGCCTGCATGCCGACCGCCGGGTAGGTGTGAGCGGTCGAGCCGTAGGTGCTCGAGACCGGGCAGCCGCCGTTGCGCCAGCACGCCCAGCTGATCGGGGCGCCGGGCTGGGAGACGGGTTCGTTGAACGCGTCGAAGATCACGGCGTGGTCGCTCTTGAACGCTCCCGCGACCGACTTCCAGAAGGCGACCGAGTGGTCGTCACCGAGCTGTGCCTGTGCCTTCGACTGGGTCGAGCCGTTGGCCGACCAGTGCAGGTCGAGGATGGCGTACATGTGTTGGGCGTTGACGTCCTTCACGAACCCTTCGATCGCCTGGCGGTACCCGGCGGCCGTGTCGCCCTGCCATGCCGGCTCGCCGTTCAGGCCGAGCCAGCAGTCCTCGTTGAGCGGGATCCGGACCGCGTTGGCGTGCCAGCTGGCGATGTACTTCGCCTCCGCCGGAAGCGTGTAGGTCGCGTACTGCGGCGTGCCGGTCGAGAAGCCGAACGTGCACCAGTACTCCGTACTGATCTCGTCGACGCCGCGGAGCTGGACCGTCTTGCCGGTCCCGTCGACGAAGTGGTTTCCCTTGATCGAGATCGACAAGCTCGCCGCCGCCGCGGCGCGTGGGACCGCCGGCGCAGCCACTGCTGCCAACAGAGCCAGCAGGCCGGCGACGGTGACCAACCGCCGGCGGGTGAGCTGTTCGTGACGCGCCTGTCGAAACGGCATGAGGTTCCTCGATCCCGGTGACCGCGCGGGGGGTCCGCTGTCGGTGCGGGCAGCAAACCTCTCATCGTCCGCCGGGAAAAGAAACCGACGTTCGAGCTGTCGGCGATCCGACAGTCCGCGCGACGAGGTCAGGCGCGCAGCAGCAGCGCAACCGGCAACGCCGCCAGGAGCTCGGCGACCGGCGCGCCGGTCACGAGGTCGACCGAAGCGCCGGTGAGCACGTCGGTGTAGGTACCGGCACAGTCACCGGGGATCGCGATGCGGGTGTCACCCCACGCGCCGCCGACCGGGAACCGATCGGGGCCGGCAACGGAGTGGGCGAGCCTCGGTACGACGGCGACGGCGACCTCTGATCCGCGACGTCGCACGAAGCCCACGACGTGCTGCGCCGCCTCGCCGGTGGCCTCCAGCGCCAGGTAGTCGCCGGTCGCGAAGAGGTCCGGGTGGTCCCGGCGGGCTTGCAGCCCGGTTCGCAGGACCGCCTGCTTGACGCGGCCGTCGTGCCAGGCGTCGAGCAGGTCACCGACCCGCGCGGTCGCCAGAGCGGCCATAGCGGTGCGGTGCCGTTCGAGCTCGAGCGGGCGCCGGTTGTCCGGGTCGACGAGCGCCAGCTGCCAGAGGTCGTCGCCCTGGTAGACGTCGGGTACGCCGGGGGCGGCCACGCGCAGCACGGTTGCCGCGAGCGCGTTGCTCACCCCGGCGCGCATCACCTCCGAGACGACCGCCGACAGCACCTTGCGCGTTGCGTCGTCGTCGAGCAGCCGCTCGGCGAAGCTGCCGAGCGCTTCTTCGTACGACGCGTCGGGCGCAAGCCAGCTGCTGTGCCGCTTCGCCTCGCGCGATGCCTTGACCAGGTGCTCCTGCACGCGTCGGGTGAACTCGGCGTCGGGCTCGCCCGCAGCCGGCCACGCGCCGACGATCGTCTCGTAGGCGTAGCGGCGGTCCGCCGCGTCAGGCAGTACGTCGGTGGCGCCGTCCGCAGCGGCGCCGGGAGACACGAGGTGCTCGAGCTCCTCGACGGCGGCGAGCCACTGGGGCGCGATCTCGGTGAGCACGGCGAGCCGGCTGCGGACGTCCTGGCTGCGTTTGCTGTCGTGGGTCGAGGCGGCGCTGAGGCTGCCGGGCCAGCTCTGCGCGCGCCGGTCGAAGAACTCGTGCAGCTCGGCCGGCGAGACCGCGGGACGGTCAGGGTCGGTCCCTACGTCGACCCCGACCAGGGCGGCGCCGGCGGCGTAGAGCGAGGTGTCCTCGACGCCCTTCGCCACGATCGGGGCGGTCAGCTGCTGCCATGAGGCGATCGCTTCCCAGGCGGCCGAGCCCGGGTTGACCGGCCCACGCAGGACGTCGAGCACGCGGTCGAGCGCAGCCTGCTCCGGCGGTGTCAACGCCGGCGCCGCGGCGGCCGCGGCCGCCGCGAGGTGGTGGCGGTCGGCCTTCGACAGCTGGTCGCCCGGACGCCGGTACGTGCGGTAGACCGTCACGTTCGTGGTGAGCTCCTCGACAGCGACGGAGGTGTCGGCGAGCGACGGCCGAGGGGGCTCGATCGCCCGGTTCAGCCGCCGGGTCACGACGCCGAGCGACCCGATGAACAGCTGGCCGGCCACGAGGTGCTTGTTGTCGACCGCGCGCTCGCCGAACGTACGGCTGTCGCCGGTCACCGTCGCCGTCTCCGCGGCGATCCGGCTCGCGCCGGCCTCGTGCACGAACAGGCCGGTGACCGCGGCCGCGAACTCGTACCCGGTCGTCCCTGACACCGGCCAGGGCGGCAGCTGCTCGCTGCGTTCGAGGATCTTCTCGACGACGATCACGGGCTGACCGGCCCAGCCTTCCGCGGCGGCGTTGAGCCCCGCGCGCAACGAGGACAGGTACGCCGCCGGGTCGCGCAGCCCGTCGATGTGGTCGACCCGGAACCCGGCGACGCGCGGATCGCGGGCGAGCTCGAACACCAGCGTGTGCGTGGCGGCGAACACCCGGGCGTCCTCTTGCCGCACGCCGATCAAGTCGTTGATGTCGAAGAAGCGGCGGTAGTTGACCAGCCGGGCGGCGTCACGCCAGTTGACCAGCCGGTAGTGCTGGCCGGCGAGGACAAGCTCCAGCTGGCGGCGCCCGGCTGCATCGAGGTCGCCGCGACTGGCGGCGAGCTCGGCGACGATGTCCTCGTTGCCCGTCGGGTCGAGCGGCAGCTCGTTGTCCCGGTACGTCAGCACGTACTCCGCCGCCGACGTTCGTCGCAGTCGGATCTCGTTGGCGTCGAGGACGTCGGCAAGGGCCGCGTCGAGCATCGGCAGCACGATCGTGTTGTCCGCCGTCTCCCACGCCACGTCGAAGAACGAGGCGTACTGCGAGCGCCGGCCGTAGCGCAGCACGTCGGTGAACAACGGGTTCTCGACGGTCGCGGCCATGTGGTTCGGCACGATGTCGACCAGCAGCCGCATCCCGTGCTCGTCCAGCGTCTGCAGCAACGCCGCCAGGCCGTCGGCACCGCCCAGCGCCGGGTCGACCTGCGTCGGGTCGACGACGTCGTAGCCGTGGCTGCTGCCGGAGCGCGCTCGGGTGATGGGGGAGACGTAGAGCGTCTCGACTCCCAGATCGGCGAGGAACGGGACGGTTGCCGCCGCGCCCGCGAACCCGACACCGTTGAGCTGCAACCGGTACGTCGAGCCGAGCGCACGAGAGGGGCTCGTGGTCATGGTCGACGCCTCCTCAGGCGACCGGGTTCTCGTCGTGGCGCAGCAGCATCATCGAGTGGCCGGCGATGTTCACCGCCGCGGTGCGGACCGAGCGACGGCCGGGCCGGGCGGTGCTGAACAGCTCCTCCCACACGCCGGGGCGGCCGAGCTTGGGCAGCGTGTACTTGCGAGGCGACGAACCGGCGTTGAGCAGCCAGAACAGCGTCTCGCCGACCAGCGCGCGACCGCGGTCGTCCACCTCGTCGCCGGCCCGACCCGGCATGAGCATCGCGAGGGCGCGGTTGTTCTCGTCGCTCCACTCGGCGTCGGTCATCTCCTGCCCGTCCGGCCGGATCCACACGACGTCGGGGTCACCGTTGTCGGCCGCTGATCCGGCGAAGAAGTGGCGGCGGCGAAGCGCGGGGTAGCGCTTGAGGATCGCGATCAGCTCACGGGTGAAGTCGAACAGCGCCTGTGCCGGCTCGTCGATGTCCCAGTTCAGGTAGCTGGTGTCGTTGTCCTGGCAGTAGGCGTTGTTGTTGCCGAACTGGCTGCGCCCGATCTCGTCGCCGCCCAGGATCATCCGGACGCCCTGGGAGAACATGACCGTGGCGAGCATGTTGCGCTTCATGCGCTCGCGCAGCCCTTTGATGCCTTCGGACTCGGTCTCGCCCTCGACTCCCCAGTTCGAGCTGAAGTTCTCGGAGGTGCCGTCGTTGTTGTCCTCGCCGTTCGCCTCGTTGTGCCGTTCCTCGTAGGTGACGAGGTCGGTCAGCGTGAAGCCGTCGTGGCAGGTGATGAAGTTGACGCTGGCGTACGTCGGGCGACGGCTCGGCGCGAAGATGTCGCTGGATCCGGCGAGCCGCGACGCGACCTCGGGAACCATCCCGGGGTCGCCGCGCCAGAACTTCCGGATGCTGTCGCGGTACTGCCCGTTCCACTCCGACCAGCCCTGCGGGAACCTGCCGAGCTGGTAGCCGTCCGGGCCGACGTCCCACGGCTCCGCGATCAGCTTGACCGTCGACAGGATCGGGTCCTGCTGCACGATCTCGAAGAACGCGCTGGGTGCGCCCTCCTCACCGCGAGCGAGCACCGGCGCGAGGTCGAACCGGAAGCCGTCGACGTGCATGTCCGTCACCCAGTACCGCAGGCTGTCCATGATCAGCCCCATGGTTCGCGGGTGGACCAGGTTCAGGCTGTTGCCGGTCCCGGTGTAGTCCATGAGGTAGCGCCGGTTCTCCGGGGAGAGCCGGTAGTAGGCCGCGTTGTCGATGCCGCGCAGGGACAGCGTCGGTCCGAGGTGGCTGCCCTCGGCGGTGTGGTTGTAGACCACGTCGAGGATCACCTCGAGGCCCGCGCGATGCAGCTTCTTCACCATCGACTTGAACTCGCTGACCTGCTCGCCGGACTGTCCGGTCGTCGCGTAGCCGACGTGCGGCGCCAGGAACCCGATCGAGTTGTAGCCCCAGTAGTTCGTCAGGCCCTTGTCGATCAGGTCCCGCTCCGGCAGGAACTGGTGGACCGGCATCAGCTCGACCGCGGTGATGCCGAGGTTCGTCAAGTGGTCGATGACCGGGTCGTAGGCCAACCCAAGATAGGTGCCGCGCAGCTCTTCGGGCACCTGCGGGTGTCGCATCGTCATGCCCTTGACGTGGCACTCGTAGATGATCGTGCGGTGCCACGGGGTCCGGGGCCGCTGGTCGTCGCCCCAGCTGAACGACTGGTCGACGACGACGCACTTCGGCATCGCGCCCGCGGAGTCGCGGTCGTCGGGTGTCAGGTCGGCGTCGGGACCGCCGATCGTGTACCCGAACAGGTCGTCGCTCCAGGTGATGTTCTCGGTGATGGCCTTGGCGTACGGGTCGATCAGCAGCTTCGCCGGGTTGAAGCGGTGCCCTTCCTCGGGCTCGTACGGTCCGTGGACGCGGTAGCCGTAGAGCATCCCCGGGCGGGCGTCCGGCAGGTACACGTGCCAGACGTCATCCGTCGCCTCGGGCAGCACGATGCACTCCGACGCTTCGGCGGAGTCGGCGCGGTCGAACACGCACAGCTCGACCCGCGTCGCATGCTCGGAGAACAGCGCGAAGTTGACGCCCTCGCCGTCCCAGGTCGCGCCGAGCGGGTACGGCGCTCCGGGCCAGGTGCGCATCATGCCGCTGATCCGGCCGGGGTGCGGACCGAGAGGGCGTACGGCGCAGCGAAGTCGAAGGTGATCGTCAGCTCCTCGTCGTCGCGCCGCCGGGTCACGGTCAGCGTGGAGCCGCTGACCTCGGTCGTGGCCGCTGCGGCCGGGTCGCGCAGCAGTGGGTACGTGCGGCGTAGCTCGATCAGTCGTCGAACCATCTTCAACACCTCCGCGCCGTCGGTCGTGTCGCGCTGGGTGCGGTCGAGCCGGGCGGCGTCGTACGTCGACTCCGCGGCCGGGTCGAGCTCGTCCGCGTCGCGTCCGAACTCCTTCGCCCGCCCTTGGCGTACTGCTTCGAGCAGGTCCGCGTCCTCGTGGTCGACGAAGTACGGGAACGGGGTCGTCGCGGCGTACTCCTCTCCCATGAACAGCAGCGGGATGTTGGGGGACAACAGCGTCGCCGCAACCGCGAGGCGGTTCTGCGCCGGTTCGAGCAGCGCGGCCAGTCGCGCCGCGTCGGCTCGGTTGCCGATCTGGTCGTGGTTCTGCGCGAAGACCACGAGACGGTCGCACGGCACCGGAGGCGTCGCCACGCCGTGGCGGCGGCCCCGGAACGCGGAGTACTCGCCGCGGAAGACGAAGCCGTCACGGAAGGCGGCGGCGAGCTGGTCGAGCCGGCCGTAGTCGCGGTAGTAACCGTCCTGCTCGCCGGTGAGCACAGTGTGCAGAGCATGGTGAAAGTCGTCATTCCACTGTTGCCGGAAGCCCAACCCGCCGTTGGCTGCCGGAGTCACGACCATCGGGTTGTTGTCGCCGCTCTCGGCGATCGGGACCAGTTGCCGGCCGAGCTCCATCGACAGCTCGGCGATGGCGGTCGTGGTCTCGCGCAGGAACGGCGACGCGGTGGGGTCGACGATGCCGTGGACGGCATCGAAGCGAAGGCCGTCGACGTGGAAGTCCCGCAGCCACATCAGCGCGTTGTCACGGAAGTAGCGGCGGACCTCGTCGGATCCCGCTTCGGAGAAGTTCATCGCGGCGCCCCATGGCGTCGCGTAGGTGTCGGTGAGATACGGCCCGTAGCTGGCGTGGACGGCGCCCTCCGGCCCGAGGTGGTTGTAGACCACGTCGAGAATCACGGCGAGCCCGCGCTCGTGGCAGGCGTCGACGAAGCGCTGGAAGCCGGCAGGACCGCCGTAGCTCTCCTGGACGGCGTACGGGAACACGCCGTCGTACCCCCAGTTGTGGGTGCCCGGAAACGACGCGATCGGCATCGGCTCGACGGCGTTGATCCCGAGCTCGGCCAGCTCGTCGAGATGCTCGATCGCCGAGTCGAACGTTCCGGCGTCGCTGAAGGTGCCGACGTGCAGCTCGTAGATCACCAGGTCCCGCGCTGGTGGAGCGACGAACTCGGCGTCGTGCCAGACGTGCGCCTGCGGGTCGAAGCCCTGCGAGGGCCCGTGTACGCCGTCGGGCTGACGGCGCGACGCCGGATCGGCGAGGACCTGACCGTCGGCGAGCACGAAGCGGTAGCGCGGCTCGCCCGCCAGCCCAGCCACCGTGGCCGAGTGGTAGCCGCCGTCACCGGCGGCCAGCTCGACCTCGCGGCCGTCGCCGTCGTCCTCGACCCGTACCGATACCTGAGAGCTCAGTGGCGCCCACACGGTGAAGCGCCAGCGGTCGTCGGCGACGCGGACCGCGCCTAGCGGGTAGGTGCACTCCGCAGCGCCAGCCGGGCTCACTCCGCAGCCTTGAACGCGACGATGCCGAGTGGTGGCAACGTGACGGCGACGCGGTAGGGCAGGCCGCCCCACTCCTGCTCGGTCGCGACGACCTGGCCGAGGTTGCCCACTCCGCTCCCGCCGTAGATCTCGGCGTCGCTGTTGAGCAGCTCACGCCACGGTCCGCCGAGTGGCACGCCGAGGGTGTGGTTGTCGCGGGGGATCGGAGTCATGTTCATCGCCACCAGCATTGCCTCGCCGGAGCGCGAGTAGCGCAGGAAGCTCGCGGTGCTGTTGTCGGCGTCGTCGTGGCGCAGCCAGCGGAAGCCGGCGGCGTCGCAGTCGAGCTCGTGCAGCGCCGGTTCGCTGCGGTAGAGCCGGTTGAGGTCGCTCACCCAGCGCAGCACTCCGGCGTGAGCCGGCTGTGCCAGCAGGTCCCAGTCGAGCGACTGCTCGTGCGCCCATTCGCGGGCCTGCCCGAACTCGCCGCCCATGAAGAGCAGCTTCTTGCCCGGATCGGTGAACTGGTAGCCGAGCAGCAGACGAAGGTTGGCGAAGCGCTGCCACTCGTCGCCGGGCATCTTCGTGAGCAGCGAGCCCTTGCCGTGCGTGACCTCGTCGTGCGAGAGCGGCAGCGTGTAGTTCTCGGTGAAGGCGTAGACCGCGCGGAAGGTGAGCTCGCCGTGGTGGTGGCGGCGATGGATCGGGTCGCGCTCGAGGTAGGACAGCGTGTCGTGCATCCAGCCCATGTCCCATTTCATGCCGAACCCGAGACCGCCCGCGTCCACGGGCCGGGACACCGACGGCCAAGCCGTCGACTCCTCGGCGATCATCTGGACGTCGGGGTGGTCGGCGTACACCCCGGTGTTGAGTGCCTTGAGGAAGTCGACGGCTTCGAGGTTCTCCCGCCCGCCGTACTTGTTCGGCAGCCATTCGCCGGGCTGCCGGGAGTAGTCGCGGTAGAGCATCGATGCGACGGCGTCCACCCGCAGCCCGTCGGCGTGATAGGTGCGCAGCCAGTGGTCGGCCGACGAGGCCAGGAACGAGCGGACCTCGTGGCGGTCGTAGTTGAAGATCAAGCTGCCCCAGTCGGGGTGGAAGCCCAGCCGCGGGTCGGCGTGCTCGTAGAGGTGCGTCCCGTCGAAGCCGGCGAGCGCGAACGCGTCACCCGGGAAGTGCGACGGCACCCAGTCGATGAGTACGCCGATCCCGGCCTGGTGCAGCCGGTCGATCAGGTACATCAGGTCCTGCGGGGTGCCCTGACGAGCGCTCGGCGCGAAGTACGACGTGACCTGGTAGCCCCACGACCCGTAGAACGGATGCTCCATGACGGGCAGGAACTCGACGTGGGTGAAGCCGGCCGACGTGACGTACTCGATGAGCGGCTCGACGATCTCGCGATAGCTCAGCAGCTCGGACGGTCGTGCCGGGTCGCGACGCCACGACCCGAGGTGCACCTCGTAGATCGAGATCGGCGCGTCCAGGGCGTTGCGCCGGCCGCGGGTTGCCATCCATTCGTCGTCGTGCCACTCGTGGTCGAGATCCCACAGCACCGATCCGGTCTGCGGCGGCCGCTCGGTCGCGAAGGCGAACGGGTCCGCCTTCTCGAGCACCAGTCCGTTGCGCGTGGTGATCGCGTACTTGTAGATCTGGCCCTTCTTCGCGGTGGGTACCACGCCCTCCCAGATCCCCGAGCTGCCGCGCGGGTGCAGCGGCGATGCGGCAACGTCCCACGCGTTGAAGTCCCCGATGACGCTGACCGCAGTGGCGTTGGGCGCCCACACGGCGAACGAGTACCCGGCCGGCTTGCTCCGGGCCGTCTTGCCCGGCACCCGATGCGCCCCGAGGTGCTCCGCGAGCCGGCGGTGCGTTCCCTCGTTGAACAGGAACAGGTCCGCGTCGCTGAGCAGGCTGTACGGCTGATGCGCCGTCTCGACGCTCATGGGACTGATACCTCCTCGTCGGTGCCGCGCCGGTCCTCGGCGGGCCGTGCCGCGGTGAGCCCCTTCATGAGGCGATGGAGCCCGTCGTCGTCGGCGAGCTCGTCGATCGTGCGGGGGAGCCGGCGCCGCCAGTTGCCGGCTTCAGGTCCGGTGCCCGGTCGGTTGTCCGGCTCGGTTTCTCCTTCCAGGTCGGCGACGTCCACCAGCAGGTAGTCAGCGGGTCCCTCGGTGAGCGAGTCCAGGCAGACCGCCAGGGCGCGCGCCGGCTCGGTCTCACCGACTGCGGCCACGAGGTCACGCTGTGCCGGGTCGCTCCAGTACGCCGCGAAGCGCGGCAGGTCATGGCTGCCGAGCGAAGCGGCGGAGGGCTGCCGCGGTTGCGGCAGCGGCGTCTTGGCCGAGGCCTCGAACTGGTAGACGAACGAGTGCAGGATCCCGCCGCGATCCATCGCGCGCCGGATCGTGGGAGAGACGGTGCCGAGGTCCTCGCCGACGATCGTTGCTCCGGCGCGGTCTGCCTCGATCGCGACGATCGCGAGCAGCTCTTCTTCGGCGTAGCGGACATAGACCCCGGACCGGGCGTCCGCTCCCGCCGGGATCCAGTAGAGCCGCTGCAGCCCGAGGATGTGGTCGAGCCGGATCGCTCGCGCGAACCGCAGCACCTGGCGCAGCGCTGCGATGAAATAGGAGTAACCGCAGCGCCGCAGCTCCTCCGGATGAAGCGGCGGAAACCCCCACGCCTGGCCGTCGGCGGCCAGCGCGTCCGGGGGCGCGCCGACCTCGGCGTCGGCGAACAGCTCGGGATGCGACCACGTGTCGAACCCGTCGGGATGCACCCCGACCGGCAGGTCCAGGTAGAGCCCGGCCGCGGGGCCGTCGGCGATGGCCGCGAGCTGGGTCGATGCGGCGTACTGCACGAACCGGTAGTACTGCGCCGCCTCAGGGTCGACCGAGCCGTCGGGCACCGCGCCGGGCGGGCTGGCCCAGCGGCGCCACCCGGTGCCGGTGTGCTCGTGGGCGGACCGGAACTCGGCGTACCGGCCGAGCTCGGGATGGTCGGCGAGGAAGCGCTCGAAGTCGTCGCGGCGCGCTCCGCCGGTCGAGTGGATGGCGGCGGCGCATGCCTGAAGGGCGCGGCGCTTGGCGCGGGCGACCTTCTCGTAGTCCACCCGCTCCCCGGCGCGCACCTTGGTCGGCGGTCGCGCCTGCGTGACCTCCGTTGCGCGGTCGGCCCCGGCCAGCCGGGCCGCCGACGGTACGTCGACGTACAGCTCGTTCCAGAACATGCGGCTGACCGGGACGTACGGGCTCGGGTCGATCGGAGTACGCGTGAACGTCGCGAACAGCGGCAGGGTGCCGGCGAGCCCGGCTCCCCATCGTTGCGCCAGCTCAGCCAGCTGCGCGAGGTCCGCGTAGCTGCCGATTCCCCAGTCGTGATGTCCGCGCAGCGCGTAGACCGGCGCATTGACGACCAGCTGCCTCGTCGGCGCGCGCCGCTTGCTGGGCGGAACGAGCAGCAGTGCCTGCTCGCTGCGGCGGGGCAAGGTCACGGTCAGCCGGTGATAACCGGTCGTGAGCCCCGGCGATGAAGGATCAACTCGCGCGCCGTCGATCTCGACCAACCCGGACTCCGGCAACGCGCTGGACAACGAGCCGTCGGGCCGGCGCACGATCACCGGCTCCAGCAGCTGGGTCTGACGCCGGTGACGGGCTGCCGCCAGCGAAGCCGAGATCGCGGCGGCATCACCCACCGCGTGGCCGAGCGCTGTGAGCGCGCCGGCCAGGCTCTCGACCGACGCGGTCACCGGCTTCCCGTCGTTGCCGGTGTAGCGGAGCTGGACGCCGCTGAGCTTGGCGAGCTCTCGCAGCTCCCGGCGGGTTGTTGCGGCACTCACGTCGCACCGAGGAGGTCCAAGACACCCCGGGCCGGGATGTCGACCCAGGTCGGCCGGTTGTCGGCTTCGTAGCCCAGCTCGTAGATCCCCTTTTCCAGCAACAGGAAGTCGAGCAGGTCTGCGAGCTCCCCGTCGGAGGTCGGCAGGAAGCCACCGGCTCCTGCCGTCGCGAGATAGGACCGAAGGAAGACGCCCGTGATCGAGCGGTACCACAGCGTGGTGAGCGGGTCGAGCCGGGCACGTTCGTCAGCGAGGGTCAGCTCGCGCGAAAGCCGGTCGCCGGCCACTCGCGACACGTAGTGGAACGAGCGGATCATCCCGGCGACGTCGACCAGCGGCGGGCGCTTGAGTCGGCGTGCCGACAAGGGTCGGGCCGGCTCGCCCTCGAAGTCGATCAGCATGAAGTCCTTGCCGGTCCACAGCACCTGGCCGAGGTGGTAGTCACCGTGGCAGCGGATCTTGCGGGCGCTGATCGGGCGCCGCATCGTCGCTTCGAGGCGGGCGAGGATGTCGGCCTCGCGGCCGAGGAGCTCCCGCACGCAGTCGCTCGGTTCGGGGATCGAGCGAAGCGCTCGCAGGGAGCGGCGCAGCAGGCTCTTGGCCCCGTGATGCAGTGAGCGCCGGTCGACCGCGGTGAACGGCTCCGGGGCGAACGCCTCGTCGGTGCCGTCGATGGCGAGCGCGAGGTGGAGCTCGCCGGTACGCCGGCCGAGCATCTCGGCCCAGTGCAGGTGGGGGCCGACCAGCGGGTGGTCACGCGCCGGAGTCGCGGCTGCCGCGGTCAGCGGGTCCGCCGAGACCGCGATCCGCAGCTCGTCCTGCGACGGGTGCGTGATCACCTCGGCGAGCACCCGGCTGAGCGCATCGAGGACATAGCTCCACCCGTCGCCTTCGTTCGCGACGTACTCCTGGGCGACCACGATCGCGGCCGCGTCGTCGTCATCCGTGGCGTAGCTGATCGATCCGCCCAGGCGTGGCGCGTTCGGGAACCTCGCCACATCGGTGAGGAAGCCGCTCACCTCGACGTCTGGGTTCACGCCGTCTTCGAGGCGGCGGATCACCTTGACGACCAGCTGGTTGCCGACGATCACCGACGTGTTGCTCTGCTCTGCCGAGATCGGCACGGCGGGAGTTTCGGGGGTGATCCCGTCGCGCATGCGCCGGAACGTCCGCGTCGGCGACGGTTCGAGTCGCCCCGCCGTGCCGTTGAGCTGCCGGCGGCGGCCCATCAGCTCGACCAGCGCTTTGACGAATGGCGCTGCCGTCACAGCGTCGTACAGCACGCCGTCGCCGTCGGCGGACCGGATGTCGCACATCACGCTCTCCGGCCGCCACTTGCAGATCTCCGCCGCCTCCTCGCTCAGGGCATGCCCGACGGTCAGCACGTAGCGCTCGGGCAGCCCTTGGTCGAGCTGCACGTCGACGATCACCAGACGGCCTGGTGACTGGCCGCCCATGCCGGTGGCGGGCGGAATCTCGATGACGTCGGCGATCGACGTCGCCCGGATACGGCGCGACTTGTCGCGAAACCAGCGCCGGGTCGCGAGGTAGGGGCCGAGCACCCGGTTGAGCGGAGCGCGGCTGCCGCCGCGCACCGCGTCGGTCCACGGACCGGTGACCACGATCGGGTCGCGTCGCGGCTCGACCGCGGTGCGCCGCTGCAGCGAGAACCAGTAGAAGCCGTGACCGCCGAGGGTGATGAAGTACGGCAGGTCGCCGACCTCGGGGAAGTCGGTGCTGCCGAACAGCTCGGTCGGGATCGCCCCGCGGTAGGCCGACAGGTCGAGCTCCACCGCCTGGGTGAACCGCGACAGGTTCACCACCACCAGCACGGTCTCCTCGCCGTACTTGCGCAGGAACGCGAGCACCTTGCGGTTTTCGGGATAGAGCATCTCCAGCTCGCCGCGGGCGAACGCCTGGTAGCGGTTGCGCAACGCGATCAGGCGGCGCATCCACCACAACAGGGAGTTCGGGTTCTGCTCCTGCGCGGCGACGTTGACCGCTTGCGCGTGGTACTCCGGGTCGATGATGACCGGCAGGTAGAGCCGCTGCGGGTTGGCGGTCGAGAAGCCGGCGTTGCGGTCGGAGTCCCACTGCATCGGCGTGCGTACGCCGTTGCGGTCACCGAGATAGATGTTGTCGCCCATGCCGATCTCGTCGCCGTAGTAGACGATCGGCGCGCCCGGCAGGGAGAACAGCAGCCCGTTCATCATCTCGATCAGCCGGCGGTCGTTGCCGAGCAACGGCGCGAGGCGGCGACGGATGCCGACATTGACCCGGGCCTGCGGATCCTCGGCGTAGACCTTGTACATGTAGTCGCGCTCGTCCTCGGTGACCATCTCGAGCGTCAGCTCGTCGTGGTTGCGCAGGAACAGACCCCACTGGCAGTTCTCCGGGATCGCCGGTGTCTCGTTGAGGATGTCGACGATGGGGTAGCGGTCCTCCTGCCGCGCCGCCATGAACATCCGCGGCATCAGCGGGAAGTGGAACGCCATCTGGCACGCCTCGCCGCCGGCGAGGTACTTCACCGCGTCCTCGGGCCACTGGTTCGCCTCGGCGAGCAGCATCCGGTCGGAGAACCGCGAGTCGATGTGGCGGCGCAGGTCCTGCAGGAACGCGTAGGTCTCCGGGAGGTTCTCGCAGGTCGTGCCCTCCCGGCTGTAGAGGTAGGGCACGGCGTCGAGCCGCAGCCCGTCGACGCCCATCTCCAGCCAGTAGTCGACGACGTCGAACATCGCCTGGCGTACGTGCGGGCTGTCGTAGTTCAGCGCCGGCTGGTGGGAGTAGAAGCGGTGCCAGTAGTAGGCCTTGGCGACCGGGTCGAACGCCCAGTTCGAGGTTTCGAAGTCCTGGAAGATGATGCGCGCGTCGGCGTACTTGTCCGGGGTGTCGCTCCACGTGTAGAAGTCGCGGTAGATGCTGCCGGCCGGAGCCATCCGCGCGCGCTTGAACCAGGGGTGCTCGTCGGAGGTGTGTGCGAGGACCAGCTCGGTGATGACGCGGATGCCGCGGGCGTGTGCGCCGCGCAGCACGGCCCGGAAGTCGCGCAGCGTGCCGTAGGCCTCGTGCACCTTGCGGTAGTCGGAGATGTCGTAGCCGTCGTCGCGCAGCGGTGAGGGATAGAACGGCAGCAGCCACAGCGCGGTGACGCCGAGCTCCTGGAGGTAGTCGAGCTTGCCGAGCAGGCCTTTGAAGTCGCCGATGCCGTCACCGTCGCTGTCGGCGAAGGCACGGACGTGCGCCTGGTAGATGACGGCGTCCTTGTACCAGGTCGCCGTCTCCGGATCCGCGGCGATGAGTGGTGCGGTTGTCATGACCGCACCTGCTCCGCCGGCGCCGGAGCGATCGCGGGTTCGATGCGGAAGACGTGCGCCGGCGTCACGTTGGGATCGAGGATCACGAAGCTGCGCGGCCCGGTCCACGTGTAGCGCGATCCGGTGAGCAGGTCGTGGACGTCGTACGACGAGCCCTCGGCGACGCCCAGCGCGCCGAGGTCGAGGTCGACCCAGGCTGACTGACGGTAGCGATCATCGAGGTTGACGATGACCAGGATCGGCGCGCTCGAAACCGAGTAATCCCCGCCGAGACCGGCGGGGAGCGTCTTCGAGTACGCGATGATCGCGTCACTGTCGGTGTGGTGGAAGCGCAACGTCCGGTCGTGCTGGAGGGCGAGCTGCTCGCGGCGGATCCGGTTCAGCTCGGCGAGCAACGGCGCCAGGCTGGTCGCGGCGTCGAGGTCGTAGCTGCGCAGCTCGTACTTCTCACCGGCGAGGTACTCCTCGGACCCTTCGTGACGCGGCTGGCGCTCGGCGAGCTCGAAGGACGGCCCGTAGATCCCGTAGTTGGCCGCGAGCGTGGCGGCGAGCACCGCGCGCATCGCGAACGTGCGGCGGTCGCCACGCTGGAGCTGCTCGGTGAGGATGTCCGGGGTGTTGGGCCAGAAGTTGGGACGGAAGTAGTCCGCCATGTCGGTGCGGGTCAGCTCGGTGAGGTAATGCTCGAGCTCCCACTTCGCGGTGCGCCACGCGAAGTAGGTGTAGGACTGCGAGAAGCCGAGCTTTGCCAGCCGTTTCATCACCTTGGGGCGGGTGAACGCCTCGGCGAGGAAGAGCACCTCGGGATGCGTCTCGTGCACCGTCGGGATCAGCCACTCCCAGAACGGGAAGGCTTTGGTGTGCGGGTTGTCGACCCGGAAGATCGAGATGCCCTGCTCGATCCAGAACTCAACGACGCCGTGCAACGCCTCCCACAGCTCGCGCCAGTGCGAGGTGTCGAAGTCGAGCGGATAGATGTCCTCGTACTTCTTCGGCGGGTTCTCCGCATAGCGGATCGTGCCGTCCGGGCGGTGGCGGAACCACTCCGGGTGCTCGCTGACCCAGGGGTGGTCGGGCGAGCACTGGAAGGCGATGTCGAGGGCGATCTCGATCCCCGCGTCGCGGGCGGCGCCGACCAGCTTGGCGAACTCCTCCAGCGTGCCGAGGTCGGGGTGGATCGAGGTGTGGCCGCCGGCAGCGCTGCCGATCGCCCACGGGCTGCCGACGTCGCCGGCTTCGGCGGTCACGGCGCCGTCTCGGCCCTTGCGGTTGGTCACGCCGATCGGGTGGATCGGCGGCAGGTAGAGGACGTCCGCACCGAGGCTGCGCACGTAGTCCAGCCGGTCGATGACGTCGAGGAACGTCCCGTGCCGGCCGGGCTGCGCCGCGGCAGAGCGCGGGAACAGCTCATACCAGGTGCTGAACCGGGCGCGCTCGCGGTCCACCCACAGGCCGTACGCCGGCGACAGCGTGGCCGGGTCGGGCGAGTAGCGCGCGACGAGCGAACCGAGTTCTTCGAACTCGGCATCGCCTTCCGCCGCAATCGCGGCGGTCCTGACGTCGCTGGCGAGCGCCAGCAGCTGCTTGGAGTGAGCTCCGCTGGCCCGGTCGGCGGCCTGCTCGGCGAGCCGGGCGCCGACTTCGAGCTCGCCGCTGATGTCCTGACCGGCGGCCGCGCGGGCGCGCAAGTCCCGCAACCAGGTCGCGAACCCGTCAACGCGGGCGCGGACCTGGAACAGGTAACGGCCGACGTGGTCGGGGGTGAACGCGCCGTGCCAGCGGTCGTCCCCGATCGGCGCCATTCGCACCTGCTGCCACGCCCGGTCGCCCTCCCGGCGGTACAAGACGTCCACCCGGAGCTGGTCGTGTCCGTCGACGAAGGCGTCGGCGTACACGTCGACCGGAGCGCCGACGGTGGCTTTGGCGTCGAAGCGGCCGTCGTCGACCCGCGGTCGGACATCTTCGACGACGGGGCGTGGCGGGGCCTGCTTGGCCGGGCTGATCTTCACTGTGGTCCGACCTACCCCACCAGCCGGGCGATAAGTCCCGGTGACGCCGATGTGAACGGCCCGCGTCACACCCGGCGCGGGTTCAGCAGACCAGGTCCACCAGTCGGTCGAGCTCGGCGAGGTCAGCCGACGTCGGGACCAGGATCAGCTCGTCGCAGCCCGCGTCCTCGAGCCGCTTGACCGCGTCGGTGACCGCCCCGGCGTTGCTCGCGGTGCACAGGTCGGCCATCGAGTCGCCGACCGCGGCGCCGAAGATGGCGAGGTAGCGCGACGCGTAGTCCTTCAGCTGGGTCGCGCCGTCCGCGGCGAGGGCGTACCAGAAGCTCGTGACGTGACGCGGCCGCTCGCTGCGCCCGGCGGCGCTCCAGGCGTCCTCGACCATCCTGAAGGTCGCGGCGTGGTCCTGGCCGATGGGGTCGAGCACGAAGCCGGCCACCCCTTCGGCCCACCGGGCCGCGCGCGCCGTCGCCTTGGGGCCGAGCGCCCCTGAATACAGAGGAGGGCCGCCGGCTCGGACCGGCGCCGGGCCGACCGGGCTGATGCCCTCGGCCGGTGCGGCACCCGCCCACACCCGTCGCATCGTCGCGACCTGTTCGTCGAGCATCTGATGGCGCTTGGCGTCCGAGCGTTCGAGGGCGCGAAAGTCCTCG
This sequence comes from Mycobacteriales bacterium, assembly GCA_035550055.1. Lineage (NCBI taxonomy): Bacteria > Bacillati > Actinomycetota > Actinomycetes > Mycobacteriales > Mycobacteriales bacterium. Next base: position 30,777 of record DASZRO010000117.1, read on the forward strand.
CCGCGCCCGCCGATGCCGACCCCGAGCCGCAGCCGGCCGGCCGAGATGACGTCGATCGTGGCGGCCATCTTGGCGACCTCGATCGCCGGATGCGCGGGGAGTACGACGATCGTGGTCATCAGCGTGACCCGCTGCGTGACCGCCGCTGCCGCCGCCAGCGTCGTGAACATCTCCACGTTGGGGTAGGCGATCCGCTCACCCACCGCGAGAGTCGAGAACGGGCCTTCGTCGACTCGGCGGCACCACTCGAGAATCGTGTCTCGGTCGAGGCCCGACACCATCGACGGCAGCGTCATGCCGATCTCCATGGTGCCGGACCCTAACGTCACTAAGGTGCGGCTATGACTGTGCCCGGGCCGGCACCCGCAGCCGGGAGCGCCCCGGTGAGCATCCAGCTGCGCGCCGAGGCGTCCGAGGTCGGCATCAACGCCCGACGAGGCATGGTGCGCATCGCGCCCGCCGTGCTGGCTGCGCTCGGCGCGCGGCCGTATTCGGTGGTGAAGCTCACCGGCACGAAGGCGACCGGCGCGCTCGTCGCGCAGAGCGGACCCGATCTGGACCCGGGCGTGATCCGGGTCGACGACCTGATCCTGGGCAACCTGGGGGTGGCTCCGGACACTGCGGTCACCGTGGAGCTCGTACCGTCGCTGGCCGCCGACCGGATCGTCGTCAGCGGCCCCGAGCAGGTCTCGTCCGTGCTGCCGCCGCAGACCGTCCGGCTCGCTCTGCTGGGCAAGGTGGTGTGTCAGGGCGACGCCGTGTCACTGCTCCAGCAGGACGTGGCGTTGCCCGAGGGGTCGAGCGCTGAGCTCATGGGTCAGGGCCGACTCCAGCTGCAGCAGCTGTTCGGCCAGGCCTGGCAGGGCATGGTGCTGACCGTCGTCGAGGCTCCCGCAGTCCCGACCGTCGTCACGATGACAACGGAGGTCCAGTGGGCAAGCGGGCAGCCCGCCGCCGCGGCCCCGGTGGCCGGTACGCCGCTTGCGGTGGCGACGGTCATCCCGCCGGCGGCCGGTGCCGCGGCGCCCACCTCGGCCGAGGCGAAGCAGCTGCGGGAGCTCCTCGACGTCGGTCTCAACCATCCGGAGCTGCTGGCGAAGCTCGGCACTTCGCCGTCGCTCGGCGTACTGATCAGCGGGCCGTCGGGCAGTGGCAAGAACACGATGGTGGGCCAGGTCGCGTCGGCGCTCGGCCTGACGGTCAAGGCCGTGTGGTGTCCGCAGCTCGCGTCGTTGGCGCCTGACAAGGCGGCTGCCGAGATCGCGTCGCTGAAGGCCGACCTGCTCGCCGCCGCCGACGCCCGATCGGTGCTCGTCCTCGACGACGTGGAAGATCTCGCGCCGGCCGACGGCGACGCGCCGCTTGCCGCCGTGCTGGTCGCCGCCGTCGCGGACCTGGTGAAAGCCGGGCGCGCCGTCGTCGCGTTGACCGCGGCGCCGCAGTCGGTCAGCCACGACCTGCTCGGTCCGGCGATGTTGTCGAACCGCATCGTCGTCCCGCTGCCGGACCAGCCGACCAGGCGGGCACTGCTGGCCGGCCTGACGCAGACCGTCGCGCTGTCCGCCGACGTCTCCCTGGACGACCTTGCGGCGAAAACCCCCGGCTTCGTCGTCGCCGACCTGCTCGCCCTCGTCAACGCCGCCGGCCGGCTGGCGGCCGTGCGCGAGCAGTCGGCGCCGACTCCCACCCCGGCCATCGCGGCCGCGGACTTCGCTGCCGCGCTCGCGACGGTCCACCCGTCGAGCATGGACGGGCAGCTGGTCGATCCCGGGCAGGTCGGGATGGCGGACATCGGCGGGCTGGGCGAGGTGAAGCAGGTCCTCACGGAGACCGTGCTGTGGCCGATCGCCTACCCCGACACCTTCGCCCGGCTCGGGGTCGCACCGACCCGCGGCGTCCTGCTCTACGGGCCGCCCGGCTGCGGCAAGACCTATCTCATCAAGGCGCTCGCGCATGACGGCCACGCCAACGTGCTGTCGGTCAAAGGTGCCGAGCTGATGAGCAAGTGGGTCGGTGAGAGCGAGGCCGGAGTACGCCAGCTCTTCGCGCGCGCCCGTGGCGCCGCGCCGAGCTTGGTCTTTCTCGACGAGGTCGACGCGCTCGCCCCGGTACGTGGCGGCGGCGGCGCCGGCGACGACGGGGTGGGCGACCGGGTGGTCGCCGCTCTGCTGACCGAGCTGGACGGCATCGACCAGCTCCGTGGCGTGGTCGTCGTCGCCGCGACGAACCGTCCCGACATGGTGGACCCGGCGCTGCTTCGACCCGGCCGGCTCGAACGGTTGCTCTTCGTGCCGCCGCCTGACCAGGCCGCTCGTGCCGCGATCCTCACTGCGGCGGCCGCGCACACCCCGCTGGATGCCGGCGTCGATCTCGCCGCCGTCGCGGCGCGCACCGAGGGCTTCTCCGGCGCGGACTGCGCGGCGCTGATCCGCCAGGCGGCGTTGGCCGCGATGCGCCGGTCGATGGACGCGCCAAACGTCACCGGCGCGGACATCGACGCCGCGCTCGCCGTCGTACACCCGTCCCTGGATCCGGCACAGCTCCAGAAGCTTCAGGAGTTCGCCGCAGAGCGCGGGAAATAGGCCCCTCGAGGCATTACACGTTTGCCGGGCCGCAGGCATCTTAGAGACGTGACGTTCGAGGAGTACGCCGCAGCCCGACTGCCCCGCTTGCTCCGTTACGCCGTCATCCTGACCGGCGACGCCGACCTGGCCCAGGACGTCGTTCAGGAGGTGCTGGCCCGCGCGCAGGTCCGGTGGAGCCGGATCCTGCGCGCCGGCTCACCCGACGCCTACGTCCGCCAGATGGTGCTCAACGAGTACCTGTCGTGGCGGCGGCGCTGGGCGGTCCGCAACATCCAGGCGGTGGGTGAGCGGCTCGTGGAAGTGGGCGACCGCACCAACGCCCATCGAGACCACGCCCACGACCTCGTCGAGAGCGACGAGATCTGGGCTCGGCTCGCCACCTTGCCGCGAAAGCAGCGCGCGGTCCTCGTCCTGCGCTACTACGAGCAGCTGTCCGACGGCGAGATCGCCACGTTGCTCGACTGCGCGCAGGCCACCGTCCGCAGCAACGCATCAAAGGCCTTGGCAACCCTGCGGCTTCAACAGGAGCCGCAGCGAATCCCCGTAGCAGGAGACGCCCGATGACTCCCAACCTTCACCAGCTCGACGAGGCCTTCTCGACCCACGAGCTGCTCGCGCCCGACGCGGATGCGGTGCTGTCCCGATCCCACGAGATCGCCCGCAACCTCAAGCGTCGGCAGTGGGCGGTGCGCGCGACCGGCGGCGGCGTACTCGCCGCAGGCTTGATCGCCGGCGGCGTCGTCATCCCACACGCGCTGCAGCACCCGTCGCACAACGTGGTCCTGCACGAGGCCTCCGAAGGTGACGGGTCGTCGCCCAAGGACGTCGCACCGACGCCGACCGCGGCGAGCTCGACCGACGATGCGTACGCGGCGTACTTCGACGCCGGGTACACCTACTCCGACGCGCAGCAGCTGGCGCAGCTCTGGCACGAGTCGGGTCCTGACGCGATTGCGAACGTCAAGGCCGAGGCCGGTGCCAAGCTGCTGAAAGGCCAGACGCTGCCGATCCCGCCGAGCGGGACTCCTGCCTCGCCGCAGGAGCTCGCGATGGACGCGTTCTGGAACGCGGGCTACGACTACAGCGACGCGCAGACGCTGGCCCAGATGTGGCACGAGACCGACATCACGCAGGTCAAGGCCGAAGCCGGTCAGAAGCTCGAGGACGGGCAGACCCTGCCGATCCCGCCGAGCGGTGGTCCGGTGACACCGGAGGACAGTGCGGACACCGACGCCGTCGATGCGTTCTTCGCCGCCGGTTACACCTACGACGATGCCGTCCAGCTCGCGCAGACCTGGAACACCGCGGACCCCTACCACGCGAAGATCGAGGGCGGTCAGAAGCTGGAGGACGGGCAGTCGCTGCCGATCCCGCCGAGTGGTACGCCGTCGACGGCGTACGTCGACCAGCAGGCTCGGCAGGCGTTCTTCGCCGCGGGCTACGACTACAACGACGCGGTCCGGCTCGGTCAGCTCTGGCACCAGACCGACACCGACCAGATCAAGGCCGAGGCCGGGCAGAAGCTCGAGAACGGGCAGACCCTGCCGATCCAGCCGTCATCCTGAAGCGGTGACGACGCTCCATTCGCGGATCGGCTTCGAGGTCGAGCTCCTCGCGCCGCGCGGATCGAGTCGTCGCACCCTGGCCGAGGAGCTCGCCACCCGATCGGGTGGCGAGCTCCTTCCCGTCTGGCACCTGGACAGCGAGCCCGTCCCGCTGGAGTCACTCGGTGGGCGCTTCCTTCACCTGACCCACGGCTTCGAGGTTCGCCGCGCGGGCGGCGAGCAGTTGTGCACGCTGGTCGACGACATCACGATCGCGGCCGACCTGGACCCGACCGCGCCGGCGGCCGACGGCTGGCATCGGCTGTTGACCGACGACATCCGGCTGGCCCGGCTGCTGGACCGGCAGTGTGACCCCGCGGCGGGGATCGAGGCGGTGCTCGACCCGGTCGCGCGGCTGTGGGGTACGCCGGTCGAGACCATCGGCCACATCCGGCGGCTGGACGTCGCGGGTGCGACCGTCGTACTGGCCGCACCGGCCGGGGGCGAGCGGGAGCGGCCCTGCGAGATCGTCACGCCGCCGTTGACCGCCGATCACGGTGACGCTCTTGAGGAGCTGCTCGCGCCGGCTCGTGAGCTCGGTTTCGTCGTACCGCGCGAGGCCGCCATCCACCTGCACGTCGACGGCGCGCCGTACCGGAACCCGGCCGCGCTCGCCAACGTGGTGCGGCTGTTCGGTTACTGGCGGGAGCCGTTGCGCGAGCTGCTCGGGACCAATCCGCAGTGCCGCCGGCTCGCGCCGTTGCCCGACGAGCTGGTCGCGGCAGTCGCCGGGGAGCCGACGTATGACGAGCTGCGCGCGGCGGCGAAGGCGGGCGGGCTCACGAAGTTCTACGACGTGAACCTCACCCAGCTCTTCCGTGACGACCCGATCCGCGACACCCTCGAGATCCGCATCCTGCCCGGCGCGATCAGCGCCGAGGATGTCGTGTCCCGCGCCGCGGTGGTCGAGGAGCTGCTGCAGCGCTGCCTCGACCCGGCCCCGATCGCGCGTCCGCGCGAAAACCCTCCGCCGAGCCCAACCTTTTTGGTCTCTCCCGGCCCCTGAGAGACCAATATCGTTGGGCTCGACATGATCGCGGACCTGGTCGGGCGTTGGCACCGGTTTGTCGAGGCCGGGGATCCGGCTCTTCTCGACGCGTTGCTCGCCGACGACGTCGTCTTCTACTCGCCGGTCGTCTACACGCCGCAACGCGGCAAGGCCGTCACGACGATGTACCTGAAGGGCGCGACGCAGGTGCTCGCGGGTGACGGCGGGGACGGCGCGTTTCGGTACGTGAAAGAGGTGCTCGCCGGGGACAGCGCCGTACTCGAGTTCGAGACCTCGCTCGACGGCAAGTACGTCAACGGCGTCGACATCATCAGGTGTGACGAGACCGGGAAGATCGTGGAGTTCCGGGTGATGCTGCGACCGCTGCAGGCGATCAACGCCGTGCACGCCGCGATGGGTGCGATGCTCGAGGCGCTCGAGGGCTGACCGGATGATCGTCGAGCCGTTCCTCGCTGCCGGGCTCGCTGCGCTCTTCGACGACGGCCTGCCGGCGCCGCAGCCGGGCGAGCCGTTGCCGGCGTACTGGCATCTCGCGGCGTGCGCAACACCGGCCGCGAGCCGCGATCTCGGTGCTGACGGGCATCCCCGAACCGGGATCCTCGTGCCGCCGGCCGACTTGCCCCGGCGGATGTTCGCGGGCGGGTCGCTGCACATCGACCGGCCGCTGGTCGTCGGCGAACGGGTGGAGCATTCGGCGGCGGTCGTCGACACGAGTGACAGGCAAGGCCGCAGTGGGCCGCTGCGCTTCGTGACCGTCGAGCACACCTTCTCCCGGGCGGAAGGCGCAGCGCAGGTCGAGCGGCAGCAGATCGTCTACCGCGCGCCGACCGAGAGCCTGGCGGCGGCTCCCGGCCAGCCGCGACACTCCACACAGGAGCGGCTGCTCACCCCCGGGCCGGGGGCGATGCGCGCGCAGCTTTGCGCGGACCCGGTCGCGCTGCAGCGGTTCTCGGCGCTCACGAGCAATGCGCACCGGATTCACTACGACTACCCGTGGGCCACCGGGGTCGAGGGGTACCCGGACCTCGTCGTACACGGGCCGCTGCTTCTGCTCGCGTTGCTCGAGCTGCTGCGCCTGGACGACCCGCATCGCCAGGTCACCGATGTCGAGTTCACCGCGAGCGCCCCGGTGTTCTGCGGCGAGGAGGTGGAGCTGACCGGTACGCCGGACGGCGACCGCGTCGTCCTCTGCGCGCGCAGTCGCGGCCAGGTCGCGATGACCGCGACCGCCGCCCTCGGTTTCCCGAAGTAGCACACAACTGCCCCGCGGCGGTGCGCTTTGTGGTGGTTTGCCCCGGCCGGCGGAGGACTTCGTGTGCTACTTCGGGGACGGGGGGCGGGTGGTGGTGGCGCGGCGCAGGAGCGCCCGGGCAGTGGCGACCACCGGCGCGTCGACCATGCCGCCGTCGACGACGACCACGCCGATGCCCTCGGCCTCGGCCGCGTCGGCGGCTTCGACCACCTTGCGGGCCCACTGCGCCTCTGCGTCGGTCGGCGCGAAGGCTGCCGCGATCGGCTCGATCTGAGCCGGGTGGATCAGCGCTCGTCCGGAGAAGCCGGCGTGGCGCAACCGGGCGGTCTCGGTACGAAGCAGATCCGCGTCGTGGATGTTCACGCTGACCGGGCCCACCGAACCAGCCAGCCCCGAGGCGGCCGACGCGATCACCACGCCGTCACGCGCAGCCTGCATTGGGCCGGGCAGGGGATCGGCCCCTTTCGACAGATCCGGCGGCAGCCCGAGGTCGGCGCGCAGGTCCTGCTCGCCGAGCTGGAAGAGCGCGACGCGGTCGCTGGCCGATGCGAAGTCGCGACAGCGAAGTACGCCGCGCGCGGTCTCGACCATCAGCATCAGCGGCCGGCGAGCCGATCCGGCGGGCTCGAGCCGGTCCAGGACCGAGCTCATCGCCGCGACCTCGTCGGGCGACTCGACCTTGGGCAGGCAGAACCCTTCGACCAGCGGGTGCATCGCGGCGGCGACGTCGTCAGCCACCGACCCGGCGTTGACGCGGACCCACAGTCGCGGGCGCGGCGCGGCCGGATCGACATCGGCCAGCCATGACGCGAGGCAGTCCCGTGCGGCGTCCTTGCCCGACGCGGACACCGCATCCTCGAGGTCGGCAAGGACCGCATCGGGCCCGGCACTCAGCGACTTGTCAAGCTTGCGGCGCGAGTCGCCCGGGACATACATCCACGTCCGGACGTCGGAGATCCCCATCATCGCAGCGGACCCTAGCGGGCGCACCCGGCGGCAGCTCTCGTCACCCGCCGCCGCTACCGTCGCGCCATGGAGCAGCGCGTCAGCCTCATCACCCTCGGCGTCGAAGACCTGACACGCTCACGCGCGTTCTATGAGGCACTCGGCTGGCAGGGCCAGGAGGTCGAGGAGACCTTCTTCGTGCAGACCGGCGGCAGTGCCGTCGTGCTGTGGGACCGCGGCAAGCTCGCCGCCGACGCGGGAGTCCCCGATGCCGGCAGAGCCACGTTCGGCGGCATCGCGCTGGCCCACAACGTCCGCAGTCGCGAGGAGGTCGACGCGATCCTCGCCGCCGCCGACGCGGCGGGTGCCACAGTGACCAAGCCCGCGGCGGAGACCTTCTACGGCGGGTACGCCGGCTACTTCGCCGATCCCGACGGGCACCTGTGGGAGATCGCCCACAACCCCGGGTTCACCCTCGACGCGGACGGGTCGCTGACGCTGCCGGACTTCGGCGCCTGAGCCGACGTCACATCAGCGGGTCGGGAACCCCGTCGCGCAGGAAGCCGACCAGCAACTCGTTGACGACCTTCGGCTGCTCGATCGGCAGCCCGTGACTTCCGGGGATGACCGCGAGCCGCCCGTCGGGCAGCCGGTCGGCGACCTCGGCGCTGTGGGCGAGGGTGACCTCGTCGCGGTCGCCCTGCAGCACCAGCGTCGGCGCGGTCACGCTGGCGAGGTCAGCCAGGTCGATCTCCGGCTCACTGCCGAACATCGCAAGCAGCTTGTCGCGGACGACCGCAAAGTGCTCAGGGCCGTCGGGGGAGTACGGGTCGTACATTCCCCGCAGGAAGCCTTCGGCCTCCGGTGAGGCGATCATCGACAGCAACGTGCTGCCGGGCACCTTTCCCGAAGAGTTGAAGTACTGCCCGATCAGCACCATCCGGTCCACCAGGTCGGGGCGGCGCATCGCGACCAGCAACGCCACCACCGCCCCGTCGCTCCACCCGACGAGGTGCGCCGCACGGCCGACGACGTCGTCGAGGTAGGAGACGGTGTCCTCGGCCATGAGTCCGTAGGTGATCGGACCGTCGACGTCCGGCGTACGCCCGTGGCCGCGCCGCTCCGGCACGAACACCTGGAACCCGGCGGCCTCGAGGGCCGGCGCCTGCAGCAGCCACGAGTCGGCGCTGGCGAACCCGCCGTGCAGCAGTACGACGGGGTCGCCGTTGCTGCCGTGCACGGCGTGCCAGACGCGTTGCCCGCGGACGTCGAGGTAGCCGGTCTGCTGCGTCACGACTCCTTCCTATCCGCCTATCCGGCCGCGGCGTAGGTCGAGGTGCCGGCCTGCTGCGCGACGTCGACGCGTGCACCCACGCGCCGCGCGCCGGAGCCGCCGACCGCGTGGCCGTCGCGCCAGATCACGACGCCGTCACGGGCGAGGGTCGCGTGCCGGGAGTCGGTCGGGACCGACACGGTGCCGTGCTCACCGGGCGGTGAGTGCACGGTCATCACGAACTCGCCCGTGCGTGGCCGTCGCCACCGCACGCTGATCGGGCCGTGTGGGGTCGGGACCGTACCCTGCGCCCACCGCAGCCCGGCCGGCTGCGGCGACACCTGCCAGCTCGCGAAGCCGGGCGCGGCCGGGCTGACACCGAGCACGTACTCCGACAGCGCCGGTGTCGGGCCGGTCGACCATGCGTGGGCCATGCTGTCCGACACCGCGCCGAGACTGCCGCCCGCGGGCAGCCCGTCGAGCTGGATCCGCTCCCACTCCACACCGCCCGGGTCGTGGTCGACCATGTAGCCCCACTCCTGGCGGATCAGCCCGAGGGCAGCGCCCGCCCGGCCGGTGGCGAAGTCGGCGAGCACGTTGAAGCTGCCCATGTACGGCGAGATGTCGAGCTTGTACGCCGTCGGCGCCGGCCGCGCCGCCACCAGCGGACCGAACCGGGTGTGCAGCTTGCGGGCGAGCACCGCGAGGATCTGGCGAGCTCGGGACCTCCCGGGGATGCCGGCGAGGATCGCCGTCACGTTTGCGTCCTGGACGTAGTTGTCCCGCAGCGTGGTGCCGGCGTCGTAGACGTGTGTCCGCGGGTTCCACAGTTCACGGTTGACCGTCCGCTTCACGGCGAGCGCGGTGTGTCGCCAGGCGCTGGCATCCGTGTGGTCGCCGACCACGTGTGCCAGCTTCGCGGCGTCGTCCAGCGCGAGGACGTAGAGCGCGTTGACGTAGGTCAGCTCGCCGCTGATCATCTCGAGGTTCCACGACGCGTCGTCGGTGGCGTCGACCTTGACCAAACCGTCGGGCGCGGTCTGGGTCGCGTCCCAGCGCATCTGCCGGAGCACCGCTGCCCAGTGAGCGCGGACGAAGGCGGCGTCCGCGGTGAAGCGGAAGTAGTTGTAGACCGCCGGGATCACGGCGAGTGAGTAGCTCGTCGACCAGGTGACGCAGCCGTCGTCGAGCACCAGCGGGTTCGGGCTGCACGCGCCGGGCAGCGGTCCGGGCAGCGCCATCAGTCCGGCGGCCGGGGTGACGAAGCTCGAGGCCGAGGCCGGATGGTCGAGGAACAGTGCGTCGGAGTCGCGGGCGTACACCGGATCGCTGACGTAGTAGTCCGTCAGGTCGGAGATCATGTGGTCCCCGCTCCACACCGCGCGGTCCCGCTTCGCGCCGTCGAGAAGCAGATGGCGGCGGTTGACCTGACCGAGTGCGACCCGGGTGCCCGGCGTCAGCTGGTTGATGTTGAGCGTGTACGCCCCGGCGTACCAGATGCGGTTGAGCAGATCGTCGCTGGACAGGAAGTGTCCGCGCATCCGGCTCGGGGTCTCCCGCAGTGGAGTGAACCGGATGCCGGCGCTGCGTAGCGTGACCGATCCCGGCGTCGCCAACGTCAGTCGTTCATAGCGTTCCCCGCCCTGCACGAGGGTGCCCTCGACCACCCCGGGCGACAGGATCGGGAACACGTCGCTGCGGGCGATGTCGCCGGCTTGGAAGAGGTCGACGCTCGTCGCGCTGTCGACGCCGAGGTTGCGCAACGTCTCGGAGTACGTCGCGCCGATCGAGGTCCCGGACGTCCTGGTGACGTCGAAGGTCGGGTAGCCGCCGACATCCTTGCCGTAGTCGAGCAGCAGCGACGGGGCCGGCCCGCCGACCCGGTAGGTGAGCGTCGTCGCGTCCGCGGTCGTGGGCGTCGTGAGCGCGAGCGGGTCGCTCACCTGACCGCTGACCGACGCGATCGCAACCGGTGCGACCTGTGCCGAGCGCGGTGCCTCGTCGTAGCGACGCCACCCCGGGTCCGTGGGGACCGGCGTCTGCGACAACGCGGCTGCGGTCGGGTACGCCGGGCGGTCGGTCGAGACCGGCCGTGCGGTCGCGGGACTGACCGTGGCGGTGGCGACGGCAGCAGCTGCCGCCAGCAACCCGACGAGGGGCGATCGGCGCACCCGCGAGAGTCTGCCGCAGCGTCCGGTCCGCCCGGTCACGGGGCCGTCACGTCACGGCGACGCGCTGGAACCTAGCGCGGGCGCACCGTGACGGTGACGGTCGCACCGTGCCGATCGCTGACCAGCGTCAGCCGCTGTGCTCCTGGGCGCGAGGTGACGTGTGCGCCCGAGACGTCGGCGCGGTATCCGTTGCGGTAGACGAAACGCGGCACGAAGACGACCGTCGCCGTACCCTTCGCGAGCGTCGCGCCGGGCACCGCGGTCGCGGCGTAGGACAACGTCATCGTCCGGCTGGTCCGGTCGTAGCGGTACCCGCCCGGCGTCCCTGCGATCGCCTGCGGATACGGCACCTCGAACGCGCCCAGCTTCGCCGTCTTGACGTTCGCGAGGCTGCCGGGTCTCGCGTCGTCGCGCAGCAGGCCCTGCCCGGGACAGTTCGCGGGGTCGTCCTTCGCTGCGTAGTACATCCATGCCATCCACGAGGTGTACCGCTCGTCGGCGGCATCGACCATCGCGGCGTTGTCGTCGGTCGCGTCGTTGCAGGAGAACTCGCCGAGGATCGCCGGGACGTCATGACGGGCCGCGAACGACTCGAAGCTGCCGATGCCGTGCCGCTCGAGCGGCTGGCAGGCGGCGTCCGTCGGCTGGACCGCGGTCGCGTCCTGCGTGAGCGGGCAGTAGTAGTGGAAGCTGAACGCCGTCTGCGGGTCGCCGAACCGCGGCAGCGACGGCTGGGCGAGACCGTTCTGCGCGACCCCCTCCGGGAAGATCACGTGGCGGTCGCCGGTCGACCGGATCGCTTTGATGACCCGCCGGTAGAACGCCGCGAGGGGACCGGACTCGAATGCCGGACAGGGTACGAACGGGGCGCACAGTGACTTGGTCCCGGCGTACGGCTCGTTGAACGGGTCGAGTCCGATCAGTGACGGTGCGGCGGGGCTCGCGTCGATCAGCCGTACGACGTGGCGCCACGCGGCAACGAAACGGGTCTGGATGCCGACACCGCCCGGGCCCGGCCGGTTGTCCCAGAACGCCTGGAAGTCCGACAGCAGGTTGTTGCCGAGCGTCGCCCACCGCGGGGCGCCGTCACCGCCGGCCGACGCCGACCAGGCGTCCTGGTGGAAGTCGACGAGGGCATGGATCCGGTGCGCTGCGAGCAGGTCCGCGAACCTGATGAACGTGCGGAGGTAGCGGTCGTCGTAGACCCCGGGCCGCGGCTCGACCGCTGACCAGATGAGTCCGATTCGTACGCCGGTGAACCCGTTGCGCACCAGGAAGTCGGCGTCTTTCGCCGTGAAGTGCGACGGGTAGAACGGCGCGGTCTTGCGGATGATGTCGAACCCGTGCAGCTCGACGACGCGACCTTGTCGGTCGACCAGCCACGAGTCGACCCGCGAGATGTCGGTGCGTGCACCCGGCGAGCGCCGCGCCGCGGTGGCGAGGCTCGGGACCGCGGTGGGCAGCAGCAGTGCGAGGACCGCCCCCAGCGCCAGGCGGGCTGGCCAGGTCGCGCGACGCACCCGGCAAGTCAACACCGGTTGTGGTCCGCGGTCGCGCGATGACCAAAGATGTTTCCCATGAGCGAGATGCGCGTCGTTGCCCTCGGAGTCCACGTTCTCGACGTGCTGGTCCGTCCGGTCGAGTCGATCCCGGAAGGCCAGGGCGGCGCGATCGTCGAGGAGATCCGGATGACCGGCGCGGGCACGGCAGGCGGCACCGCGATCACCCTCGCCAAGCTCGGCGCCGTCGTGCGGTCCGCCGGCGCGATCGGCAACGACCCGCTGGGCGACGCGCTGCTGCGACTGCTCACCGCGGCCGGCGTCGACGTGTCGAACCTCCTGCGGCGCGACGACGTCCAGACCTCCTCCAGCGTGCTGCCGATCCGCCCGGACGGCTCCCGGCCGGCGTTCCATGTGATCGGCGCGAACGGGACCTATCTCGCCGACGACGCGCCCTGGGAGGTGATCGCGGACTCGACCCATCTCCACCTCGGCGGTCCGGAGTTCATGGGCGGCGAGGAGGCGGCGCGCATCCTGTCGTTCGCCCGCGAGCACGGCGTCGTCACGTCGGCCGACTTCCTGGCACCGGGCGAGCAGCTGCGCGACCTGGTCGACTGGGTGGCGCCGATCTTCCCGCTGGTGGACTACCTGTTGCCCAACGACGAGCAGGTCCGGGGGCTGACCGGGCTGGAGTCGGTGGCGCAGGGTTGCCAGGCCCTGGTCGGACGCGGGATCGGGTGCGTCGCCGCGACGGTCGGCGCCGATGGGGCCGTCGTCGCGACCTCGGACGGCGTCGAGCGGGTGCCGGCGTACACCGTCCCGGTCGTCGACACCACCGGCTGTGGCGACGCGTTCTCCGCAGGGTTCCTGCGCGGTCTGTCCCTCGGTCGTGACGTCGCCGCGGCAGCGGCGCTCGGCTGCGCCACGGCGGGCCTAGTGGCCCAGGGGCTGGGCACCGACTACGGCGAGTTCGACCTGGCAACCGCCGACGCCCTCGTCGCCGAAGCCTGACGCGCCCTCACAACCGCGCGAGGACCTCCTCGGCGGCGCGGTAGCCCGAGGAGATCGCACCGTCCATGTAGCCGTTCCAGTACGTCGCGGTCTCGGTGCCGGCCCAGTGCGTGCGCAGGAACGGCGTGGTCAGGTGCGGCAGGAACTCGGTGACGACGCCGGGGGCGACCACGGACACCGGGCAGCCGCGTGACCACTGCTCGGCGGTCCAGTCGTGCTCGAAGTAGGCGATCGGCTCGCGCGCGCGCTCGCCGAACGCCTGGGCGAAGTCGTTCAGCGCGCCGCGACGGCGCCCGACCGGGTCGTTGACGTACTTCCGCCACGAGTGCCCGCCGTGAAAGCCCATCAGCACGCCGGGCGTGCCGGACGTCGGCGTGTTGTCGAACATCTCCGGTACGACGCCGCCGACCTTCAGCGCCATCCAGACGCCCGGGTCCTCGCGCCACCACGGCTTGTCGTAGACGGCGTGGATCTTCATCAGGGTGCCGAGGGTCATCCGCCGCCGCATCGCGTCCTGCACCGCAGGCATCAGCGGATGCCAGACGATGTCGGCGGCCAGCGACGGGGGAGTCGCGACGATGACGTGCTTGCCCTTCCACATGCCCGCGTCGGAGTGGACCGTCACCGAGGTCTTGTCCTGGTCGATGCGGCGTACCGGCGCGTTGAGCACGACCCGTCCGTCGAGGCGGCGGGCGGCCTCGATCGAGATGCGCTGGCTGCCCCCGACGATCCGGCTGTCCTGGGCGCCGCCCTTGCTGGAGATGCCCCGCTCGATCGTGCCGGGCGTCGTGCGGTTGCCGAACCCGGCGACCTGGGCGATCACGTACAGCGCCGACACCTCGGCGGCGGTGCCGCCGTAGGCCGAGTCGAAGAACAGGTCGACCAGCTCGATCGCGGTGTTCGGGTCGACCGCCATCGACCGGACGAGGCTTTCGGCGCTCTGCCGGTCCATCTCCTCGGCCTTGCTCCACCTCCACGGCGCCTCGACGGGGACGTTCGCGGCGTACTGGTCGAGCGTGGTCACGAGCTGGACGAGGTCGACGATGCCGGTCACGCCCGCCGAGGGCAGGTCACCGGAGTACGTCGAGCGGTGGCCCTTCCCGTCGATGTAGACGCTGTCGAGGTCGAGGTAGGCCGGATAGGTCTTCAACCCGAGGTCGCGGATCAGGCCGAGCGCGTAGTCCTGGGTCGGGCCGACGAACTCCCCGCCGACCTCGACCGTCTCGCCGTGGGGGAGCGGGTGGTTCAGGGTTCGCCCGCCGACCCGGTCGCGCGCTTCGAGCACGACCGCCGAGTGTCCCGCCGCGACGACTCGACGGGCGGCCGCGAGCCCGGCGAGGCCGGCGCCGACGACCACGACGTCGGCGCTGCGCGCGCGGGGAGCGGTGACCGCGGCGGCGGCCGCACCGGGCAGCAGCACCGCGCCGCCCGCGGCCGCGGCACCGCCGGCGAGGAGCTGGCGGCGTGACAGCGGTGGGTTGCTCATCTGGTGGCTGCCTTCAGCTCGGCGAGTGAGTCGCGGACCAGCGCGCCGTAGGAGCGCTTCTCGCCCTTCGCGATCCAACGTTCGAACGCGACCTTGAACACGGCGACGCCGGTCTCGGCAGCCAGTGACGCCGCCGGCTCGTCGATCCCGCGCTGCCGGAGCGCTTCGGCGAACGCGCTCGCCAGGTGGCTGAGCTTGATCAGCTCACGTTCCTGCAGCTCGGCGTGGGCGGTGATCACCTGATGGCGCACCCGCGCCAGGTCCCGCGGGGCGAAGATGTCGTCGGCGTGCTCCACGGCCATGACGATCTGGTCCAGCGGCGAGGCCGACGGATCGGTCTTGGCCAGCTCCTCGAGCAGCAGCGCCTGCAGGATCGGCGACCCCGCGAACAACACCTCACGCTTGTCGGCGAAGTAGCGGAAGAACGTGCGTTCGGTCAGCCCGGCGCGCTCGGCGATCTCAGCGACGGTGGTCTTCTCGTAGCCGTGGTCGCGATAGAGCTCGAGCGCCGCGCGCTGGAGGCGTCCCATCGCGTCCGGCTCCCACCGCCCCATGGCGGCAGAGTCTAGGTGATGACAGATCCTGACATCAGGTGTAACGTTCGATGTCAGCGACTGACATCAATAGAGGACATCACATGCGCATCTTCATGACGGGGGCCTCCGGCTGGATCGGCTCGCCGACCACGAGCCGTCTGGTCGCCGCCGGTCACGAGGTAGTCGGCCTCGCCCGAAGCGACACCGCCGCCGCGGCGATCGAGGCGGTGGGAGCTACGCCGGTCCGCGGCGACATCGAGGACCTCGATCTGCTGCGTGCCCAGGCCGCCGAGACCGACGGCGTAGTGCACCTGGCGTTCCGGCACGACGTCGCCTTCACCGGCGACTTCCTGGCCGCGGCCACGAGTGACCGCGCCGCCATCGAGGCCTTCGGTGACGCGCTGGGAGGCAGCGGCAAGCCGCTCGTCATCGCCTCGGGGACGCTGGGGCTCACGCCGGGCGCCGTCGCGACCGAGCGTGACCGGCCGGGCGCCGACTCCAACCCGCGGGCTGCCAGTGCGGCCGCCACTTTGGAGCTGGCCAACCGCGACGTCCGATCGGTGGTGATCCGGTTCGCACCCACGGTCCACGGGGCCGGCGACCACGGGTTCATGGCGACGCTTGTTGCCATCGCGCGGGAGACGGGTGTCTCGGGCTATCCCGGCGCCGGCACGAGCCGCTGGCCCGCGGTCCACGTGTCCGACGCGGCTGAGCTCGTCAGCCGGGCCGTCGTCGCCGCGCCGGCCGGTTCGGTGCTCCACGCGACCGCGGAGACCGCCGTCACCACCAAGGCGATCGCGACGGCCATCGGGGCCCAGCTCGACGTACCGGTGGAGTCCATTCCCGCCGAGCGTGCCGCGCACTTCAGGTTCCTGGCCCCGTTGTTCGGCATGGACTCGCCGGCGTCGAGTGAGCTCACCCGCGAGCTGCTGGACTGGCACCCGACCGGCCCGACGTTGCTCGACGACCTCACCGCCGGTCGCTACACCTGAGCCGACGCGGGCTCCCGGCCGGAGGGCCGGGACTAGCTGGTGGTGCGGCGGGTGCGGGCGGTGGACGTCGGTCGGGTCGCGGCGCGGGCCGTCGTACGACGGCGCAGCGTCGCCGCCACCTCGCCGTCTCGCAGCTGGATCCGTCGCTTCGCGGCGCTCGCCACCTCCTCGGAGTGCGTCGCGAGGATGATGGTGACCCCGGTGTCGACCAACCCGGCGAGCAGCGCCATCACCTCGGCTGCCGTCGCCGAGTCGAGGTTGCCGGTCGGCTCGTCGGCGATGACCACGCGCGGCCGGTTGGCCAGCGCTCGGGCGATCGCGACGCGCTGCTGCTCGCCGCCGGACAGCCGGGATGGCAGGTGGTGCACCCGGTCGGCCAGCCCGACCTGGGTCAGCAGCTCGCGTGCCCGGTCGAGCCGCTCGGGGCGGGAGACGCCGCGCGGCACCATCGCGAGCGCGACGTTCTCCTCGGCGGTCAGCGTGGGGATGAGGTTGAAGTGCTGGAAGACGAACCCGATCTCCTCGCTGCGCAGCCGGGTGAGCTCGGCGTCGGACTCGCGGGAGAGCTCACGGCCGTCGAAGCGGATCGAGCCGCGGGTCGGCACGTCCAGCGCGCCGAGCAGCTGCAACAGCGTCGACTTGCCCGATCCGCTCGGCCCTTCCAGTGCGACCAGTTCGCCGGCGAAGATCTCGAGGGAGATCGAGCGGATCGCCTCGACCGTCACGCCACCCTTGGCGTAGGCACGGCCGACGCCGTCGAGCACGTAGAGCGGCGCCGCTGCGACCGCGGTGGTGGCGCTCATCCGAGGTCCCGCAGGGCAGTCGCCGGGGCGAGCCGTGCGGCTCGCCAGCCGCCGAGGGCGCCGGCTAAGGCGCCGCCGATCAGAGCTCCCAGGAAGCCGAGGACGACGGAGGTCAGCTCGATGGGTGCGGTCAGCGCCACGGAGCCCGTGCTCGATCCGCTGGTCGACTGACCGAACAGCGCGCTCGCGGCTGACGCCCCGACGCTCAGGCCGCTGCTGGTCACCGACAGGCTCGGGCCGACGGCGTCGATCAGGCCGCAGATTCCCGCGCCCAGCGCGATGCCGATCACGCCGCCGAGCACTCCGATCCCGATCGTCTCGGCAAGGATCTGGCGCACGACCAGACCGCGAGACCAGCCCATCGCGCGCAGCGATCCGATCTCGCGGACCCGCTTGGTGATGTTCGACAACGTGAGCAGCACGGCGATCGCGAAGCCCGCCAGCAGGACCACGATGGCCAGCGCCGCACCGAGGTCGTCGGCGAGCTTGTGCGCGTTGGCGAGGCTGCCGCTGACCTGGTCGGCGAGGTCTTTCGAGGTGAGGACCTGCGCGCCGGGCAGGGCCTTGTGGATCGCCGCCGCCACCGCGGAGACCTGGCCCGCGTCCTTGACCGAGACCAGCACCTCGTTGACCCGTCCGGCGCTCGACGACAGCTTCTGCAACGTGGGCAGGTCGAAGTAGAGGTCGGCGACGTTGCCCGTCAGGGTCGGCGACACCAGGCCGACCACGCGATAGGAGGCGGCGTTGATCTTCACCTGCTGACCGACCGCGATCTTGTGGGTGTTGGCGTAGGCGGTGTTGACCAGCACCTCGTCGGCGGCGTGCCCGTCGTACCAGTGGCCCTTGGTGACCTGGCTGCGGGTCACCAGCCCGGAGGTCGGGCTGGCGGGGTCGACGCCGGCGACGGAGTACGTCGTGGTCTTCGTGTCGGTCGACGGCGGGTTCACGACCTGGTGGATGGTCTCGGCCGGGACGACAACGGTCGTGTAGTAGGCGCGGTCCTGGGCGGGCAGGCAGCTCGCGATGACGTCGCTGCTGGCCTTCAGGTGGCTGGTCTTCGACGCTGCTGCGGAGTGCTGGACGCAGGCGAGCGTGCTCTCGAGCTGCGCCACTGTGAAGGAGCTCGGCTTGGCGGCGGTCTTGACGGTCTGCGCCGTCGTGGTGAGCGAGGCCACGATCTTGGGAACCGTGCCGGTCTCGTGGACCGCCGACACCGACAGCGCTCCGACGGCGGAGGTGACGCCGGAGATGTGCGAGACGGCGGAGATGGCCTGGCTCGGGAACGTGATGAGGGTGCCCTGCACGAAGAAGTCGTGAGTGAACTTCGTTCCCGGCGGACCGAGCTTGGCCAGGTCGGTGATCACCGACGAGTTCGCCTGGATCAGTGCCGACTGGTCGGAGGAGTCGAGCTTCGATGCCTCGGCCACCAGGCCTTTGCCGGCGCCGGCGCCGAAGAAGCCGGAGGCGTCGGAGCCGCTCGTGCTGGCCGCCGGTTGCGACGAGGCCGACGCGGACGTCGTCGCGGCGACCGTCCGGGTCACGATCAGGTCAGTGCCCACCGACGACAGCGGCGACAGGACCTTGTTCTGTGCCCGGGAGACGCCGGTGGACACGCCGATGATGGCCATGACCAGGCCGACGCCGGCGGCGAGGCCGAGGGCCGTCACGACGGTCCGGCCGAGGCGGTGCCTCAGCTCCCGCCACATGTAGCTCAGTGCCACGAGTTGCCCGCCCTTCACGCCGGCGTTGCCGGCTCCCGCTGTGAGGTGTCCCGAATCGGGCTCAACCACCACGAACGGTATCGATCAGCGGGACTCGCCTCTACGACGCAAATGCGTCAATTCCCTTTAGTCACAAGGGCTGCGATGCCTAGTCCGAAGTGACTACCGGTTCGGCGACACCGGCAGCGTGATGGTCGTCCCGCCGTCGCCGAGCCGGACGGTGTTCGTCGCCGGCAACAGCGGCTCGATGTCGACGTCGGTCGGGTTCGACAGGCTCACCCGGAACACCCCTGGCAGGGCGTTGGGCATGTTGTACGACGTCAACCGGACCTGGAGCCGGTGGCCGGGCGCGAACCGGTACGCCGTCGGCGCGACCGCGATCTGGTAGCGGATGAAGGTCCCCGGCGTGATGTCGTGCGGGTCGTCGAGGGTCTGCACCGGCTCGATCCGGGTGCTCGCGCGTGCCAGCCGGCGCATCGAGGCGCGCAGCTGCCCCTCGGTCACGATCGACTCGGTGCCGTCGGGCGCGACGTCGGAGATCTTGACGAACCAGTCGGTGTCGGCCGCGCTCGACGCCGCGACGAGGTGCATCGCGATCGGGCCGTCGAGGGTCAACGCGCGCGAGAGCACCGGCGTACGCCACGTGATGCCCTGGTTGTCCTCGAGCCGCTGGTCCAGCGGCAGGTACGGCGAGATCGCGACCGTCCCCTGCTCGTCGAGTGCCATCGACAGTCCCGCGGTCGGGTTGCTGACGAAGCTCTCGGACGTGCGACGCGACGGCCGGGTCGAGATCGCTCCGGCACCCAGATGCATCGTCGTGAACCGGGTCGACCGCAGCGGCCAACGCGTCCCGTCGACGTAGCGGTCGAGCTGCTGGACGTAGACGCGCACTCGCGGCGGCGGCGGCACCGCCCGGTCGCCGTTGAGGTAACGGTCGAAGAAGGCGATCTCGAGAGTCGTCAGGTCGTCGGGGTTCGGCGGGTCGAGGGTGGGCGCGAACTCGTTGCCGCAGCCCTTGTGCGTGCACGGGTCGATGTGGACGAAGGTCGGTGCGCTGCGCCGCTCGAGCGCCTCGTACATCCGCAGGTCGCCCGCCTCGAACGCGTCCCGCCAGCCGTCGAACACGTACACCGGGACGTGGATCCGGCCGACGTGCGTGATCGGCGAACGTGCCTTGTAGAACGCGTCGTCGGTGTTGTGCGCGAGATAGTCCAGCGCGACCGTCCGTCCGCTCGCCTGGTCGAGCTTCGCGCCGATCGTGCCCGGCAGCATTTGCGGCGCGGTGTTGGGCGTCACCAGTCCGGGCGCGCCCTGGACGGCGAGGTACTGCGCATCGAAGGACAGCGACAGGATCCCGCCCGGATAGGCAGCGTCGTTGTACAGATCCGCGAGTGCCTCGTCGGGAGCGATCGCGGCCAGATGCGGCGGGTCCTGCTCGGCGACGAGGTACTGCATGATCCCGAGGTAGGAGCCGCCCGACATCCCGACTTTGCCCGTCGACCACGGCTGGGTGCCGAGCCACTCGACGACGTCGTACCCGTCCTTCGCCTGCCGCGGCGAGAAGTAGTTGCCGTCGAGGTTGCCCCCGCTGCCACCCGTCCCTCGTACGTCGACGACAGCGAGGACGAAGCCGGCCTTGTTGAACGGGCCGGGCACGTCGCAGCCGCACTCGGCGTCGCGGCCGTACGGCGTCATGTCGAGCACCACCGGGAAC
The DNA here is from genome assembly GCA_035550055.1 of Mycobacteriales bacterium. NCBI lineage: Bacteria > Bacillati > Actinomycetota > Actinomycetes > Mycobacteriales > Mycobacteriales bacterium. The sequence goes on from DASZRO010000117.1 coordinate 51,378, forward strand.
CTGCCGGGCGCGATCGACGAGCCGTTGGTCGACGGGAAGCTGATGGTGGCGCCGAGCTGGACGCCGTCGTCCATCCGGATGAACCGCTGGATCGTGTACGTCTTCGGGTACGACGCCGGCGTGGCGGCAGCCCGCGAGACCGCGGGGGCGGCCAGCAAGGCGGCCGCGAGCGCTGTGACGGCGAGGGCGATCCGGCGACTGGTCATCGGAGTCAGTTCGCCGTCGTTGCACGCGCGTCCTGCGCCTCGACCGCTCCCGAAGCGGAGCAGCGGCTCCGCTTCCGGTAGCCTCATCGATCCGGAGTGATCGCTCCGGTTGTCGAGGGGAATCTCATGTCTGCGGCCCAGGCCCGCGCGCACCGAAAAGCCACGTTCGCCGTGCTGTCAGCGGCCTCGATCGGCTACGCGCTGTTGCAGTCGCTCGTCGTACCGGTGCTGCCCACGATCGAGCACGGGCTGCACACGTCACAGAACAACGTGACCTGGGTGCTGACCGCCTATCTGCTCTCGGCATCGATCTTCACGCCGATCGTCGGCCGGTTCGGCGACATGTGGGGCAAGGAGAAGCTCCTCGTCGTCGCGCTCGTCGCGCTGCTGGTCGGCTGCGTCATGTCGGCCGTCGCGAGCTCGCTGTTCGTGATGATCCTGGGCCGGGTCGTGCAGGGCGTCGGCGGCGGCGTGCTGCCGTTGGCGTTCGGGATCATCCGCGACGAGTACCCCGAAGAAGAGGTCGCGGGTGCGGTCGGCCTGATCGCGGCAATCATCGCGGCGGGCTCCGGGCTCGGCCTCGTGCTCGCCGGCCCGATCGTGGACGCCCTCGACTATCACTGGCTGTTCTGGTTCCCGGCGATCATGCTGGTCGCCGCGACCGTCGCGGCGCACCTCGTCATCCCGGCCTCGCCGGTGCGGGTGCCGGGCAAGGTCAACTTCCTCGCCGCAGGGTTGCTGTCGGCCTGGCTGGTTGCCGCGCTCATCGCGGTGAGCGAGGCGCCGGACTGGGGGTGGATCTCGGCGAAGGTGATCGGGCTGTTGGTCCTCGGCGTCGTCCTTGCCGTCGGCTGGATCCTGGTCGAGCTGCGCTCGGCGCAGCCGCTGATCGACATGCGGATGATGCGGCTGCCGGTGGTGTGGACGCTGAACCTCGTCGCGTTCATGTTCGGCTTCGGCATGTACGCCGTCATGGGCTTCGTGCCCGAGTACCTCCAGACCGACCCGAGCGCCGGATACGGCTTCGGGCTGTCCGTGACGCACTCCGGCGTACTGATGCTGCCGCTGTCGGCGGTGATGTTCGTCGTCGGCCTCGGCACCGGCAGGTTGACGATCCGCTTCGGCGGCAAGCTCGTGATGCTCGTCGGGTCGATCATCAGCGTGGTGCCGTTCCTCCTGCTGGTGTTCGCCCACGACCACCAATGGGAGATCTTGCTGTCGACCGGTCTGCTGGGCGGCGGCTTCGGGCTGGCCTACTCCGCGATGTCGGCCCTGATCGTCGCCGGCGTGCCGCCGGAGCAGACCGGCGTGGCGAGCGGCATGAACGCCAACATCCGCACGATCGGCGGGTCGATCGGCGCGGCGGTGATGAGCAGCATCGTGACCGCCTCCGCGCATCACGGTTCGCTGCCCACCGAGGCCGGCTACAACCACGGCTTCGCCCTGCTGACCGTGGGCTCGTTTGCGGCGGCCGGCGCCGGGCTGCTGGTCCCGACGGCCCGTCACAAGCTGACCAAGCCCGAGCTCGACCACGCCATGCCGCACGCGGAGCTGGGCTTGGTCGCAGCCGGCACGCTGGTCGGGGACGAGCCCGAATGAGTACGACGATCCTCGCCTGCGAGCGCAAGCAGCTGCGCCGCGACGCGGCCGAGAACCGTGAGCTGCTGCTGGCCGCGGCGGCAAAGGTGTTCGCCGAGCAGGGGCTGAGCGCGGGCGTGGAGGAGATTGCGCGGGTCGCCGGCGTCGGCGTCGGAACCCTCTACCGGCGCTTCCCGAACAAGGACGCGCTGATCGCCGAGCTGGTGCGCGACGTGCTCGAGCGGATGTCGGCACTGGCCTCGGCGGCGATCGAGATCCCGGACGGCGGCGGCCTCGAGCACTACCTCGAGGGCTCCAGCGCCTACCAGATGGAGCATCGCGGCTGTCTGCCCCGGCTGTGGCACACCTCGCCCGACAACGAAGCCCTGGTCCAGCTCCGCGCGAAGATCGCCACGCTGCTCGCCGACGCCAAGCGCCACGGCCGGGTGCGCGAGGAGATCACCGCGACCGACCTCACGATGTTGATGTGGTCGATCCGGGGGGTGATCGAGACGACGCGTGACGTCGCCCCGGAGGCGTGGCGGCGCCACCTCGCGATCCTGGTTGCCGGGTTGCGGCCACCGGGGGAGCCGCTGCACCACAAGCCGCTCACTCGCGCCCAGGTCGACCGGGTCCTCACCGACTCCTAGCCGGCCTGCGCCGCCGGCCCGAGTCCGTCGCAGTCGTGCCGGTCGTCGTGTTCCGGGCGGTCGGCCGGGTAGGGCTGCCGACATGACGCGCGTGGTGATCGTCGGAGCAAGCGGAAACGTCGGGTCGCGGGTCGTCGAGAACCTGCGCAATGCGGGGGTCGATGAACTCGTCGGCGTCGCGCGACGGCCGCCGCGAAACGAGACGGCCTTGTCGTGGGTCGCATGTGACATCGGCCTGCCCGACGCGGCGCAGCGCCTGAGCGCGACGTTCCGCGGCGCTGACGCGGTCGTCCACCTGGCGTGGCAGATCCAGCCGGGTCGTGACACTCATCTGCAGTGGCGTACCAACGTCCAGGGATCCCGGCAGGTGATGGCGGCGGTACGCGGCGCCGGGGTTCCGGCGCTCGTCTACGCGTCGAGTGTGGGCGCGTACTCGGCGGGTCCGAAGAACGAGCCGGTCGACGAGTCGTGGCCGACGCGGGGCACGCCGTCGTCGACCTACGCCTGTCACAAGGCCGCGGTCGAGCGCCTGCTCGACCAGCTGGAGGCGGAGGTCCCGGCGCTTCGGGTGGTGCGCTTCCGGCCCGGCTTGATCTTCCAGCGTGCCGCGGCCAGCGAGATCGCGCGCTACTTCCTCGGTCCGTACGTCCCGCTCAGTGCGGTACGCCGACGGCTCATCCCGGTCGTGCCCGCCTTTCCCCGCCTGGCATTCCAGGCGGTCCACTCCGACGACGTGGGAGCCGCGTTCGCGAAGGCCGTCCTCGACCCGACGGCGGTCGGTGCCTACAACCTCGCCGCCGAGCCGGTCCTCGACGCGGCCGGCCTGGCCGCAGCGCTGCACGCCCGTCCCGTGCCGGTGCCGTACGCCGCGCTGCGGGCCGCTGCCGACGCCGCCTTCCGGTTGCGGCTGACGCCCACGGACGCGGGCTGGCTCGACATGGCTGCCGCGGTCCCGGTGATGTCCTCGCAGCGCGCCCGGGCCGAGCTCGGCTGGGTGCCCCGGCATTCGTCGAAGGCGGCATTCGTCGAGCTCCTCGACGGGATGCACGACGCGGCAGGCGGGGCCACCCCGCCGCTTCGCAAGATGCCCGCGGCCGCGGGTCGGCTGGCCGAGCTGGCGCGCACCGCCGCACACGGCGGACCGGGCTCGGAGAACCCATAGCCGCCGGAACCGGGTGCGCGGTGACAGGCCTGCCAGACTGCGCGGATGGCGGAGCGTGAGAAGGATCAGGTCGCGGTCTACATCGACTTCGACAACGTGGTGATCTCGCGCTACGACGAGTTGCACGGCGAGCGCGCGTTCCACAACGACAACGCCTCGCGCGCGCCGGAGGCGATCGCCGGAAAGCTCGAAGCGGCGCACGTCAACGTGGCGGCGATCCTGGAGTACGCCGCCTCCTTCGGCACGGTCGCGATCTCCCGCGCCTACGCCGACTGGTCGGCGCCGGTCAACGCGGCGTACCGCAACGACCTGGTGCGAGCCTCGATCGACCTGGTCCAGATGTTCCCGCTGTCCGGGACCAAGAACGGCGCCGACATCCGGCTCGCCATCGACGTGATCGACGACCTGTCGCGCTACGACTACGTCAACCACGTGCTGATCGTCGCGGGGGACTCCGACTACGTATCGCTCGCACAGCGCTGCAAGCGACTTGGTCGCACCGTGGTCGGCGTCGGCGTCGCGGGGTCGGTCGGCCGGTACTGGCGTACTGCGGTGGACGTGTTCCGCGTCTACGACCAGCTTCCCGGTCTGAACGCCTCCGCGCCCGACGCCGGGGCCAAGCCCAAGAAGGCGGCGAAGACCGCGACGAAGAAGGCGACTGACAGCAAGCCGGCCGCTCGCAAGACCGCTACCAAGAAGCCCGAGCCGCCCTACGCCCAGTTGCTGCGGCGCGCCATGTCGCTGCAGGCCGAGCGCAGCGCCGACGGCTGGGTGACCGCGTCCGGCCTGAAGAACCAGATGCTGCGCCTCGACGCCGGCTTCGACGAGAAGAGCGAGGGGCATCGGTCGTTCACCGAGTTCCTCGCGGCCTACCCGGGCGTGGTCGAGACGAGGACGGTCAACCAGGTCCTCTCGGCGAAGCTGAAGGACGGCTAGAAGACGTAACCGCGTTCGCTGATAAGATAATGCGATGGCGGCGGTCGGCGCAGACGAACTTGCTGGTGTGCTGCTGCGCCGCGCCCGGCGGCGTCGAGAGTGGAGCCAGGCTGAGCTGGCACGACGGGCGGGAGTGCCCGCCAGCCAGCTCTGTGCTTACGAGACGGGCGCCAAGCAGCCCGGCGTCGCGACCCTGGCGCGGATCCTCGAGATTGCCGGTGCCGGGCTCGGTCTCACCGACTCGCGTGCCGAGCGTTACCGCCAAGCTCAGGAGCTCGCGGACGTGCTCGCGTTCGTCGATGCCATGCCGCCGAGCCCGAGCCGAGAGGCGCCGCCGACGTTCCGGCAGCTCCTGGCGTCATGACGTCGTTCGTCGACAAGATCCTGCACGTCGACCGCGCGCTCGACGACGCTGAGATCGAGCACGCGTTCGGCGGGGCGATCTGCCTCGGCTACCACACGGACTCGCCGCGGGCGACGGTCGACATCGACCTGAACATCTCGCTGGTGCCCGCCGAGGCAAGGCTGGCCTTGCAGTCGCTCCCGCGAGCCGTGGCCTGGGACTCGGCTGACGTCGAACAGATCGAGCGTGATGGTCAGGCCAGGGTCTTCTGGGAGCACACGCCCATCGACCTCTTCTTCCCGCAGCACGAGTTGCATGAAGCGCTGCGCGAACGCGTCGAACGCGTTCCGTTCGGTGGCGCGACCATCCCGATACTGTCGGCGACCGACTTGGCGGTGTTCAAGGCGTTGTTCGACCGCCCGAAGGACTGGGTCGACATCGCAGAGATGCTGTCGTACGGCGAGGTCGACGCAGCGGCGGTTCGCAAGTGGCTGGTTCGCATGATCGGCGCGAAGGACCGACGCGTCGCCAAATGGGACTCCGCGCTGACCTGACGGAACGGATCGCCTAGCGGCGACGCAGCGAGGCGTCGGTCAGCCACGGCGGGTCGTAGCCGCGATCCTCCTCGAGCAGCGTCACGCCTGGCGGCACGATCCCGTCGATCGCATCGAGGATCTCCTCGGACAGCTGGACATCGACCGCACCGAGCTGGCTGTCGAGCTGCTCCATCGTCCGTGGGCCGATGATCGCCGCGGTCACCGCCGGATGGCGGATCACGAACGCGAGCGCCATGTGGATCAGCGAGATGCCGTGGCTGTCGGCGAGCTCGCCGAGTGCGTCGGCCGCGTCGAGCTTGCGTTGGTTGCCCGGCAGCGACAGGTCGTAGCGCGCCGGCAGCAGCGCCGATCGCCGGCTCTCGTTCTTCTCGTTGGACTTGCGCCACTTTCCCGACAGCCAGCCCCCCTGCAGCGGGCTCCACGGGATGACGCCCATGCCGTACTGCTGGGCGACCGGGAGCACGTCGCGTTCGATCCCGCGGGCGAGCATCGAGTACGGCGGCTGCTCGCACACGAACCGTTCGCGGCCGCGGTCGCGGGCGACGTACTGCGCTTCCACGATGCTGTGCGCGGCGAAGGTGGACGTGCCGAGGTAGCGGACCTTGCCGGCGCGGACCAGGTCGGTCAGCGCGCCGAGGGTCTCGTCGATGTCGGTGTCGACCCGTGGCCGGTGCACCTGGTAGAGGTCGATGTAGTCGGTCTGCAGCCGGCGCAGCGAGTTCTCGACCTCCCGGACGATCCAGCGGCGCGACGTGCCCTGCTCGTTGGGGTCGAAGCTCATCGCGCCGTGGAACTTCGTGGCGAGGACGACGTTGTCCCGCTTGCCTTTCAGCGCCTTGCCGACGATCTCCTCGGACTCGCCGGAGGAGTACATGTCGGCGGTGTCGATGAAGTTGATCCCGGCGTTCAAGGCCCGGTCGATCATCCGGATCGACTCGTCATGGTCGGGCTCGCCCCACGCCCCGAACATCATCGCGCCCAAGCACAGCGGGCTGACCTTCACACCGGTACGACCGAGTACGCGCATCTCCATGGCCTCACCCAACCACGCGCCCCGCCCCTCTCCGGTGATCTTGACGCTTTCGGCCTGAAGACGCCCGCAATCCGCCGATTACGTCGACCTCGGCGTCCTGGGAGCCGACCCGGTTGATCTGCCGGAAACAAATCCGCCATACCGTCAAGGGGTCATCGACCGGGTCGTTCGACGCCTCGGGCACGCAACGGAACGCGCACTAGGGGAGATCTGCATGGCTGGCAACGCCGTACGACGGCAGGCAATCGAGGCGTTGGCGGCCTACGTCCCGCCTCCCGTGACCTTCTCGCTCGACGAGGAGCCGGGGGCGGTCTTCGGCGAGAACGTGTTCAGCAAGGCGGTCATGCAGAAGGTGCTGCCGAAGGCGGTCTACAAGTCCGTCATGGCCACCATCGACCAGTCCCAGCCGCTCGACCCGACCGTCGCGGACGCGGTCGCGGTCGCGATGAAGGACTGGGCGATGAGCAAGGGCGCGACGCACTACGCGCACGTGTTCTACCCGCTGACCGGCCTCACCGCCGAGAAGCACGACAGCTTCCTCGAGCCCAACGGCGACGGTACGGCGCTGGCCGAGTTCTCCGGCAAGACCCTCACCCAGGGTGAGCCGGACGCGTCCAGCTTCCCCAACGGCGGGATCCGCTCGACGTTCGAGGCCCGCGGTTACACCGGCTGGGACGTCACCAGCCCGGCGTACATCCTCGAGAACCCGAACGGCAACACGCTGTGCATCCCGACCGTGTTCGTGTCGATGACCGGTGAGGCGCTCGACCACAAGACGCCGCTCCTGCGCTCGCAGCAGGCGATGGCCAAGCAGGCCGAGCGGGTGCTGAAGATCTTCGGCCACGACAACCCGGATGCCGTCGTCTCCTTCGCCGGTCCGGAGCAGGAGTACTTCCTGGTCGACCGCCACTTCGTGCTGGCCCGCCCGGACCTGCTCAACTCCGGCCGCACCCTGTTCGGGGCGAAGCCGCCGAAGGGCCAGGAGTTCGACGACCACTACTTCGGCGCGATCCCCGATCGCGTGCTCGCCTGCATGTTCGACGCGGAGCGGGAGCTGTTCAAGCTCGGCATCCCCGCCAAGACCCGCCACAACGAGGTCGCGCCCGGCCAGTTCGAGATCGCTCCGGTCTTCGAGCGCTCCAACATCGCCTCCGATCACCAGCAGCTGCTGATGACGACCATGAAGAAGGTCGCCAACCGGCACGGCATGGAGTGCCTGTTCCACGAGAAGCCGTTCGCCGGCATCAACGGCTCCGGCAAGCACGTGAACTTCTCGATCGGCAACGCGTCGCAGGGCAACCTGCTGCTGCCGGGTGACACGCCGCACGACAACGCGCAGTTCCTCGTGTTCTGCGCGGCGGTGATCCGCGGTGTGCACAAGTACGGCGGGCTGCTGCGCGCGGCGATCGCGTCGGCCGCGAACGACCACCGGCTCGGTGCGAACGAGGCGCCTCCGGCGATCATCTCGATCTTCCTCGGCGAGCAGCTAGCGGATGTCTTCGACCAGGTCGCCAAGGGCGGCGCGACGTCGTCGAAGGAGAAGGGGACGCTGACCATCGGCGTCGACACCCTGCCGGTGCTGCCGACCGACCCGGGTGACCGCAACCGAACGAGCCCGTTCGCCTTCACCGGCAACCGGTTCGAGTTCCGCGCGGCGGGCTCCGGCCAGACGATCGCCAACCCGATGACGACGATCAACACGATCCTCGCCGAGGCGCTGGACTACATCGCTGACTCCCTCGACGCCGCTCTCGCTGCGGGCACGGAGTTCAACGTCGCGGTGCAGAAGCTGCTCGAGGAGATCATCACCAACCACGGCAACGTGGTCTTCAACGGCAACGGCTACTCGGAGGAGTGGCAGGTCGAGGCCGCGGCGCGTGGCCTGAAGAACCTGCGCACGACGCCGGACGCGCTGCCGGAGCTGATCGCGCCCGAGTCGCTGGACCTGTTCTCGAAGTACGGCGTGTTCAGCGAGCGCGAGATGCACAGCCGCTACGAGATCGGACTGGAGCAGTACGTGCTGAGCGTCGGTGTCGAGGCGCGGACGGTGCTGGAGATGGGCACGACGACGATCCTTCCGGCGGCGGTCCGCTACCAGACCGAGCTGGCCTCCAACGTGGCTGCGCTGAAGGCGGCCGGAGTCGAGGCTGACGTGTCGGCGCTGAACGAGGTGACCGGGCTGATCACCTCGCTGCGCGCGGCGCTCGGCTCGCTGTCGGACGCGCTCGCGCACGAGGCCGATGACGACCTGCTCAAGCACGCGCTGCACTCCCGCGACGCGCTGCTGCCGGCGATGCTCGAGGTCCGGACGGCGGCGGACGCGCTGGAAGGCATCGTGGCCGACGACCTGTGGCCGCTGCCGACCTACCAGGAAATGCTGTTCATGCTGTGACGCTTCGCGTCTGAAGTGAACACGACGAGGGCCCGCGGCGATTCGCCTGCGGGCCCTCGTCGTGTGTGCGTGCCGCGGGAGCTAGGAGGCTTCGGCGACCGCTTTGA
>DASZRO010000118.1 GCA_035550055.1 Mycobacteriales bacterium
TGGTCCGTGCTCGGTTGTCGGGTTTTCGGGCGCCCGGGCGGGCAGTTGTGTGCTACTTCGTGCGGTGGGGGCGCGGTTTCACCGTGACCGAGACGGTTCGGGCGCGGGGTTTCGCCGCGACCTTGAGGAACGACGTGCCGCGTCCGGACGTGACCGATCCGCCGGCAACCGAGACCACGAAGCGGCGGGGATGCATCCGCGCCGGAACGAAGACCACCGTCGGGCCGATGCCGCGGCGTGGCCGGTAGCTGAACGTGAGCGTCTTGGTGTCCGGGTTCCACGACATCGCCGTCGGCGTCCCGGCGATCTCCTGCGGATACGGGTGCGACAGCACGACGAGCTTCGCGGTCTTCACGGTCGAGGGCCGGGCGTCGTCGGCGTAGAGGCCCTCCTGCGCGCTGCCGGTCGGGTCGTTCCACAGCTTGTACGCCCAGTACATCCAGCCGGTCAGGTGCTCGTCGGCGTATCGGGTCATGTCCGCGAGGTCGCCGAGGTCGTCGCCGGCGCCGAACTCGCTCATCAGCCCGCCGCTGCCCAGCCGGCGGATCTGGTCCGCCGCGTTGTCCATCACGCGCGGTTCATTGACCTTGCAGTCCAGCCCGCCCGGAACCACGCCTCCCTCGACGAACGCAGTCGTGCAGGCGTAGTCGTGCCAGGACAACCCGACCTCGGGGTCATCCACCCGGGTGAAGCTCGACGCGGAGATCGCGTTGAACAAGAACTGCGGCTCGAACCACACGAGGTTGTGCGCATCGACCTTTCGGATCGCGACGCGGATGTGGTTGTAGAAGCGTTCCAACGTCGCGTCGAAGATCGGGCAGCCGAGCGGGTTGGCGCAGGTCAGCATCTGCAGCCCGCCGTTGGGCTCGTTGAACAAGTCGTAGCCCATCAGGTACGGCTGGTTCCGCCACTTCTTCGCGACCGCGACCCAGGCCTGCGTGTAGTAGCGCCACAGGTCGTAGTCGTCGTTCCAGAGGTGGGAGTAGGTGTCCTCGACGGCGGGCTGCTGGTCGTTGACGAAGAACGACCCGAGGTTCGCGAACGGCAGGCCGTCGTCGTGGACCGCCCACGCAGGGAAGCCTTCGCCGTCGAACCTCTCGTTGAACGCGTCCTGGTGGAAGTCCAGCAACACCCAGATGTGATGGGCCGCGAGCAGCTTCACGATCCGGTCGACCCGGTCGAGGTAGCGGTGGTCGATCACGCCGCGCTTGGGCATGACTCCGGCGAAGAGCACCCCGAGGCGTACGCCGTTGATGCCGTTGGCGGCGAGGAACCTCGCGTCCCGTGCCGTGAAGCCGCGTCGGGTCGCCGGGGCGACGTACGGCGGTCGCTTGTAGACGGCGTTGATGCCGTGGATGATCACGACCCGCCCGGTCCCGTCGACGAGGAACGGGCCGCGGTGTCGCAGCTGCGGCTCAGCGGTCGCCGGTCGACCGAGACCCGGACCGGTGGCGGACGCTGGCGAGCGCGTTGGCGCGGATGCTGCCGGCAGAGCGGTGGCCAGCATCGTGCCGGTCGTGATGATCGCGGTCAGGACGCCAAGTGCTCGCCGCGCTCGGGCGATCATCGCCTACGGCTTTTCCATGCTGTCCACGAAACGCTTCACGCGCTCGGCGTCCCCGCTGATCCACGCGCCGTCACCTTGAGCCTCGTCGAGGCCGACCCGGCCGTAGAAGAGCAGCACGAGAGGCGCAGGCGGCCCGGCCAGCTTGTCGGCACCCTCCACCGCTCCGGCTCGGATCGATGCCGCGTCGTCCGCGACGACGATCGAGAAGGGCATCCCGCCGTCGGGCGAGACGGTCAGCGTGTAGTCGCTCTGCCCGAAGGCCGGCACGTACGTGTGCAGCACATTGGCCAGCAGGCGAAGCGTGAGCAGGCAGGAGGTGTCGTCGAGTGGCCACGGTTCTCCGACAGCCTGCGCGACATCGCGCCCGTGGATCGTCAGCTCGCTGATCCAGTTGGTACGTAGGCAGGCGACGTCCAACGGCACGCCGCCGCGCAGCGGGAAGATCGCGTCGAGGGGGAGCTCGGGCCAGAACGCCGCGTACTTCGCGTTCCTGGCGCGGAGCCGGCCGACCAGCTCGCCCATCGTGGCGGAGGCGAACTCCTGGATCTCGTCGTGGTTGATCCGCTCGACGTCGCGCGCCGAGTCCGCCCGCTTCCGGTCGGCGTCGAGATAGCGGCCGACCATCGAGACCAGGTGCGCGGCGACGTCGTGGGCCGTCCAGCGGTCGTTCGCCAGCGGCGTCTCGGGGGCGACTCGCAGGAGGAGGTCGACGTTGCGCGTGAGTGCGGCTGACTCGCAGCTGCTCAGGGTCTCCCGGTCGACGGGCCAGGCGAGCATGGCTGAACCTTAGTGATCAACGCGCTCGCAAAGGCTCACATCGACGTGACGCGCGTCAGGAAATAGCGTCTCGCCCGTGAAGCATCGGATCGTCGACGTACGAGGTACCCGCATCCACTGCGTCGAGGAAGGCGCCGGGCCGCTCGTCCTGCTGGTGCATGGCTTTCCCGAGTCCTGGTACTCCTGGCGCCACCAGTTGCCGGTGATCGCCGAGGCCGGCTTCCGGGCGGTGGCGATCGACGTCCGCGGCTACGGCCGGTCGTCCGCGCCGGTCGAGGTCGAGGCCTACGGGATGGTCCACCACGTCGGCGACACGGTCGGCGTCGCCCAGGCACTGGCCGGCACGGGGGAGCAGGCCATCGTCATCGGTCACGACTGGGGCTCGCCGATCGCGGCGCACTCGGCGCTGCTTCGCCCCGACGTGTTCCGTGCCGTGGCGCTGCTCAGCGTTCCGTACAACGCGCCAGGCGGCCCTCGCCCCACCGAGGCGTTCGCCAAGATGGGTGAGCTCGCCGGTCAGATGACGGGCCAAGAGGAAGAGTTCTACATCAACTACTTCCAGGAGCCCGGGCGGGCCGAGCGGGAGTTCGAGGCCGACGTACGCACCTCGTTGTACAAGTTCTACGTCAGCGCTTCCGCGGACTCCCACCGCAGCGTCGACGGCGGCACGACCGCGACGGTCGCGAAGGGCAAGCTGCTGCTCGACCGGGTGACACTGCCCGACGAGATGCCAGGCTGGTTGACCGAGGTCGACCTCGACTTCTACACCGAGCAGTTCGAGTACTCCGGGTTCCGGGGTCCGCTCAACCGTTATCGCAACGTCGACCGCGACTGGCTCGATCTGCGTGCCTGGACCGGTGCGCCGATCCGCCAGCCGTCGTTGTTCATCGGCGGCGACCGGGATGGTCCGGTGATCTGGGGGCAGAACGCGATCAAGCGGTTCCCGGAGAGCATGCCGGCCAGTCGCGGCACGCACATCCTGGACAACTGCGGGCACTGGGTGCAGCAGGAGAAGCCCGACGAGGTGAACCGCCTCCTCCTCGACTGGCTCGCCTCGCTCTAGCGAAGCCCCGCTGCGCTGAGCCTGTGCGGCTCGGCTCGGAGAAGCGCCATTCGTCATAGCCCGATGACGCTCGTCCGTCGGCGCCACAAATGACGAGAAGTAGCCATGTCTTCCGGTGCCGCTGGCACCGATGATCCGATCACGAGATCTGCTGGACAGAAGGATTCACCGTGCGCGTTTACCCCAAGACAGTCACGTCCGGTCTGGCCCTCGGGCTCGCGTCGGCGCTTGCCCTCGCCTCGTCCGCGGCCGCATCCGCCGCCTCGACCTCGGGGCATCACGCGACACCCAAGCACCCGGTGGCCGCGCTCAGCGTTTCCACGACGAAGCCGGCGGTCGGCAAGAAGGTCGTCGCCATCGCAAGTCACAGTCGCCTGCCCAAGGGTGACCGGCTGCGCAAGGCCAAGGTTGCGTTCGGCGACGGGAGCAAGGCCGTCGTCCTGCACAGTCTCAAGGCCCGCGCCCGGCACGCGTACTCCAAGTCCGGCAGATACACGGTGGTCCTCACGATCGTGGACAAGCACGGAGTGAAGGCCACCAAGTCCAAGACCATCACCGTTCACGCGGCGCACGGCTCTCGGCCGCCGGCCTCGAACGGGTTGCCGATCAAGATCCCGGCGGGTGTGTCTCCGGTGGCACCGATCTCCTTCCTGGGCCTCTCCTCGACGGCGTTGTCCAGCGTGTCCTCGCGCCTCGGAATCCCGACCGGCACGCTCCGTGGGCTGCCGGTTGGCTTCCTCGGGTTGCTTCCGAAGGGCGACGTCACCGGCGCCGCGTTGCCGAGCCTCCCCGGGCTGGCCGGAGTGCCCGCCGTGGGTGACCTGGTCTCGCTGCTGTCGGGGACACTGGGCGGGTTGCCGTTCTCCCTGCCGATCGACATCGGCCTGGTCGGTACGCAGCCGATCGGCACGGTGCCCTCGACGGTGCTGTCCTCCGTTCAGCTGACCTCGCTGTCGACCCTGCTCGGTGTCCCGACCTCGGTCCTGTCCGCGCTGCCGCTCAGCGTGCTCCGGCTGTTGCCCGGCAATCTCGTTCAGTACGTCACCTCGGGCACCCCGGCTGCTCTTCCCATCTCGCTTCCGACGGGCCTGTCGCCCACCACCCTGATCTCCTCGCTGAGCTTGTCCTCCGCGGCGCTGGCCGCCGTGTCCTCACTCGTCGGGATTCCGGCGGCGACGCTCACCGGCCTGCCGGTGGGTTTCCTGGCCCTGCTGCCCATCAGTGACCTGACCGGCGGGACATTGCCGAGCCTCCCGGGGCTTGACGGCGTACCCGCCGTGGACGACCTGGTGTCGGTGCTGTCGGGGACGCTGGGCGGGCTGCCGTTCACCCTGCCGACCGACACCGGCCTGGTCGGTACGCAGCTGATCGGGACCGTGCCGTCCACGGTGCTGTCCTCGGTTCAGCTGACGTCGCTGTCGACCCTGTTCGGTGTCCCGACCTCGGTTGTGGCCGGCCTGCCGCTCGGCGTGCTCGGGCTCTTGCCGGGGAACTTGGTGCAGTACGCCACCGGCGGGACGCCGCCGTCAGGTCTTCCCCTCACGCTCCCGTCCGGCCTGGCGCCGGGCGACCTGATCTCCTCCCTCGGCCTGTCGCCGACCGCGCTGTCCAGCGTGTCGTCGTTGCTCGCCATCCCGACCGGCACGCTCACCGATCTCCCGGTCGGCTTCCTTGCGCTGTTGCCGTCCGGCGACCTCACCGGTGGCGGGTTGCCGAGCCTCCCCGGACTCGCCAGCCTTCCGCTGGTCGGCAACCTGCTCGGGATGCTCCTTGCCGGGCTTCCGATCACCATCCCGTCGGGAGTGCTGCCGACGACCCTGATCTCCGCGCTGCCGGCAGGGGTGCTCTCGGCGCTTCAGCTCGACACCCTGTCGACGTACTTCGGGATCGACACCTCGGTGCTCGACACGTTGCCGGTGAACGTGTTGACGTTGCTCCCGACCGGCCTGCTCAACGGGCTGTAACCGCTTCCACAACTAGGCGTTTGACAAATAACTACTTGTACAAATAACCTCCTGTACGCCGGACGGAGAACGGCGACAGGAGAGGTGGAGCATGAGTGAGCAGGACTACTCGGCGACGGTGCGAGTGGCCGCCGCCAAGGACGAGGTGTTCCTGGCGCTGACGACGCTGGACGGGCTGAGCGCGTGGTGGACGCCCGCGACGGGCGATCCGACGACCGGAGGGGTGATCACCTTCACCTTCGGTCCCCACGGCGCGGCGGTGATGCGGGTCGACCAGGCCGACCGTGACGCCGGCGTGCGGTGGACGACCCTCGAGTGCCTGGTCGAGGACTGGGTGGGCACCAGCCAGCAGTTCGAGCTCACGGCATTGCCCGGGGGTGGCACCGAGATCCGGTTCCGGCATGTCGGTCTGACCCCCGAGCTGGAGTGCTACGGCGACTGCAAGAACGGTTGGGACCACTTCGTGGACAGCCTCACGGTCTACGTCGAGACCGGAACGGGGAACCCGAACGGATCGGACGCGGACGCTCGGCGCCGCGAGCTTCGCGCCGCCACGAAGGTCGCCGCAGGCGCGGCCTGAGATCGTTGCGGTCATGAGTAGTGCGAAGGCAGCGTCGGCGGCGGGCGTCCAGGATGACCATGCCGACGCTGCCTTGCGCGCGTTGGCCGACCCTCATCGGCGCCAGATCCTGCGTCTGGTGCAACAGGGCGAGCTCGCGGCGGGGGAGATCGCGTCGCAGTTCGATGCCTCGCAGCAGGCGATCAGCCATCACCTTCAGGTGCTCGCCAAGGCGGGGCTGCTCAGCGAGCGTCGCGACGGCGTGCGACGGCTCTACTCGCTCGACCCCCACGGACTGGACCCGGTGCGAGAGGTGCTGACCGAGCTGTGGCCCTCGGCTCTGCAACGGCTCAAGCAGGTCGTCGAGAAAGAGCACAAGACGTCGTGAGCGCCGCAGATGTGCTGACCGCGTCGGTGCGCATCGCGGCGCCACCCGAGAGCGTCTTCCCGTTCCTCGTCGACTCGGCGCTGATCGTGGAGTGGATCGGGGAGTGGGCGAAGCTCGAGCCGGAGCCCGGCGGGACGTTCGCCCTCGACTTTCCCGGTACCGCGGTGCGCGGCGAGTACGTCGCGATCGAACCGCCGCACCGGGTCGTCTTCACCTGGGGCGTGCCGGGTCACGAAACGATGCCGACCGGCTCCACGACGGTGGAGATCCAGCTGAGCGCGGACGGCTCCGGCACCCTCGTCGAGCTGTTCCATCGCGACCTGCCGGCCGACGAGTTCGACCGCCACCTCGAGGGCTGGACGGAGATGCTGGGCAAGCTCGCGACCAATCGCGGCTGGCCATTGCCGTCCTGACGTCCTGGAGGACCACCAGGCGGCAACCGCACAGAGCGGGCGACGGGAATCGAACCCGCATAGCCAGCTTGGAAGGCTGGAACTCTAGCCATTGAGCTACGCCCGCGCGGACCCACCCGACCTAAGATCGACGGGCACGCCGCGGGGCGTAGCGTAGTGGCTAGCGCGCCTGCTTTGGGAGCAGGAGATCGGGAGTTCGAGTCTCCCCGCCCCGACTGCGACACCACTGCTTCGTCACAGACCCACCGCCCGCCTTGATCCGCACAGGAGATTCAGCGCCGTCATGAAGAGCGCCGTCGAGACCCTCGGCCCCACCCGCGTCAAGCTCACCGTCGAGGTGCCGTTCGACGAGCTCCAGCCCGCGCTTTCCGAGGCGTACAAGAAGATCGGCCAGCAGGTGCGGGTCAAAGGCTTCCGCCCGGGCAAGGTGCCGGCCCGCCTGATCGACCAGCACGTCGGCCGCGGCGCGGTCCTCGAGCAGGCCGTCAACGACGCGCTGCCCGGCTTCTACGGCGACGCGGTGCGGGAGCAGGAGGTCGAGATCCTCGGCCACCCCGAGATCGACGTCACGAACTTCGCCGACGGCGAGGACCTGGTCTTCACCGCCGAGGTCGACGTACGGCCGGAGATCGCGCTTCCTGACTACGACGGCCTCCCGGTCTCGGTGGAGGACGCCGAGGTCGACGAGGACGAGGTCGAGCAGCAGGTCCAGGCGCTCCGCGACCGCTTCGCCACGCTGGCCACCGTCGAGCGCGCCGCGGCGTCCGGCGACTACGTGTCGATCGACCTGTCGGCGACGATCGACGGCGAGCCGGTCGAGGACGCGACCGCCAACAACCTCTCCTACGAGGTCGGCAGCGACGCGCTGGTCAGCGGACTCGACGAGGCGATCATCGGCCTGTCGGTCGGGGAGTCCAAGGAGTTCGACACGCAGCTGCGCTCGGGCGACGAAGGCGGCCAGGCGGCGAAGGCCACCGTCACCGTTCGGAGCGTCAAGGAGAAGCAGGTCCCCGAGCTCGACGACGACTTCGCCCAGACCGCGAGTGAGTTCGACACCATCGAGGAGCTGCGCGCCGACATCCGCGACCGCTTCAAGCGGGTCAAGGCACTGACTCAGGGCGTCCAGGCGCGGGAGAAGGTCCTGGAGACCCTGCTGGAGAAGGTCGACGTACCCGTGCCCCAGCACGTCCTCGGCGACGAGGTCTCCTACCGCCTGCAGGAGCTCGACAGCCAGCTTCAGGCCGCCGGTATCACCAAGGAGGACTACGCCAAGGCGGAGGACACCACCGCCGAGGCGATCGATGCCGACATCGAGGCCAACGCCGGAAAGGCGATCCGCTCGCAGTTCATCCTCGACGCGATCGCGAAGACGGAAGAGGTGTCGGTCGACGAGTCCGACCTCACCGAGGAGATCGTCCGCCGCGCGGCCCGGTCCGGGATGCGCGCCGACGCCTACGCCCAGCAGGTCGTCAACGCGGGCGCGCTCGGCTCGCTGATGTCGGACATCCTTCGCGGCAAGGCGCTCGCGCTCGTGATGGAGCGGGCGAAGATCACCGACGCCTCAGGGCGACCGGTCGACCTCGAGCTGCTGGGTCGCCCCGAAGTGCCCGAGTCGCACGACCACGACCACGAGGGTCACGACCACGACCACGAGGGTCACGACCACGACCACGAGGACGACGAACCGGCTGAGTAGCCGAGGCTAGGACGTTACCATCGCGGTGAGGCCGCTGGACAGCGTCGCCGCCAGCTCGACCACACGCCGCAGGTGGACCAGCTCGACCTGCAGGAAGATCGGCCCGTCGAGGCGCCCCAGGTAGAGGTGGTGGTTGCCCCACTTCAGGCTGATCACCTCGTAGGTGGCGCCGCTGTCGGAGTGGGCGGTGCCGCGGCGCGGAAGCGGGCCGATCGGGTCGGGCATCCCGGACGGCAGCGGTCGCGGCACGCCAGGCGTCGCGTGCAGCGGCACCGATCCGTCTCCCGGCGTGGCCAGGGCCGCCCAGTCGGCGCACCAGATCGACGGCGCGATCGCCACGACGGTGGCCATCGCGTCGATCGGGTTCGCCGCGACCCGTGCGAGCAGGTCCAGGTCCGCGCGCTGGCCGGTGATCTGCACCGTCTTGCGGAGGTTCAGCACCTCCGCGCCGGTGGCAGCGAGATTCCTCGTGAGCTGGTCGGAGTCCCCGCCGGGCAGGTCGACGATCAGGTCGTCCACCACTCGCCCGTCGGCGCTTGCCAGGACCTCGATGTCGACGATGTTGCCCCCGAGGTCGGCGATGACCTTGGCCATCGACAGCAGGGCGCCGGGGCGGTCGAGCACGCTGACGCGGACACGCAACAGCACTTCGGATCTCCTCCATTGGTCAGCGTTGCTGCCACTTTGCCCTGTTCATGTTGCGCGCAGGTGAACTGGCCCCGGTGAAGCGGCGCATGCCCAGAGCGAACAGCGGTGCGGTTGGCGGCGGAAGCGTGTGGCGCGGAGGTTAGTGTCGTCTCATGAGCGATCCGACCCCGGGCATGCGAATGAACGGTTCCGGCCTGAACCTCAACGACTCGGTCTACGAGCGGCTGCTGCGCGAGCGGATCGTCTTCCTCGGTAGCCAGGTCGACGATCCCATCGCCAACCAGATCTGCGCCCAGCTCCTCCTGCTTGCCGCGGAGGACCCGGAGCGCGACATCTTCCTCTACATCAACTCACCGGGCGGCTCGGTCAGCGCCGGCATGGCGATCTACGACACGATGCAGTTCATCACCAACGACGTGGCCACGGTCGCCGTCGGGCTCGCGGCGAGCATGGGCCAGTTCCTGCTCTGCGCCGGCGCCAAGGGCAAGCGCTACGCCACCCCGCACGCGCGGATCATGATGCACCAGCCCTCGGGCGGAATCGGCGGCACGGCGAGCGACATCGCGATCCAGGCCGAGCAGATGCTCTACACCAAGAAGATCATGCAGGAGCGGATCGCGTTCCATACGGGGCAGACCGTCGAGCAGATCGAGCGCGACTCCGATCGCGACCGCTGGTTCACCGCCGATGAGGCCAAGGAATACGGCTTCGTCGACCAGGTGGTGGCCCGCGCCAACCAGGTGCCGTCCGAAGGCGCGGTCTCCTGAGATGACTCACTTTGGGGAGACCGGAATGTACGACTCGAAGCAGGGACCGCAGAGCCGCTACATCCTGCCGACGTTCACCGAGCGCACGAGCTACGGGTTCAAGGAGCTCTCGCCGTACACCAAGCTGTTCGAGGAGCGGATCATCTTCCTCGGCGTCCAGATCGACGACGCGTCCGCCGACGACGTCATGGCGCAGCTGCTGTGCCTGGAGCAGATGGACCCCGATCGCGACATCTCGATCTACATCAACTCTCCGGGTGGCTCGTTCACCGCGCTGACCGCGATCTACGACTGCATGCAGTTCATCCGCCCCGAGATCATGACGGTCTGCCTGGGCCAGGCGGCCTCGGCCGCCGCGGTGCTGTTGGCCGCCGGCACGCCGGGCAAGCGCCTCGCCCTGCCGAACTCGCGGATCCTGATCCACCAGCCCTACAGCGAGGGCGGCGGCTCGGGCAGCGACATCGAGATCCAGGCTCGAGAGATCCTGCGGATGCGCGCGCTGCTCGAGACGCTGATTTCCCGCCATACCGGGCGTACGCCGGAGCAGGTGAAGGAGGACATCGAGCGGGACAAGATCCTCACGGCCGAGGAGGCCGTGGAATACGGCCTTGTCGACGAGGTCATCCGCAGCCGCAAGCTCACGGCAGTTCCGAACCCTTCCTGATCCACCCCCACCCCTTCCGACACGCCAGCCGGACGATCCAGAGGGCGATTTAGGGGTGCGATGTCGGTTCGGCGCGATACCGTCGTAGTGAGCCTCACGGCGCGGCGCGGCGTAGGGCGGACCCAGGCACGGCAGAGCTTCCCCTGGCAGAGGAGAACGAGTGGCACGCATCGGCGACGGTGGCGATCTGCTCAAGTGCTCCTTCTGCGGGAAGAGCCAGAAGCAGGTCAAGAAGCTGATCGCAGGCCCCGGCGTCTACATCTGCGACGAGTGCATCGACCTGTGCAACGAGATCATCGAAGAGGAGCTCACCGAGTCCTCGGACGTCTCGTTCGACTCGCTGCCCAAGCCGCGTGAGATCTACGAGTTCCTCGACTCCTACGTGATCGGCCAGGACACCGCCAAGAAGACGCTGTCCGTCGCGGTCTACAACCACTACAAGCGGGTGCAGGCCGGCGGGACCGACAAGGAGCCGGTCGAGCTCGCGAAGTCCAACATCATGCTGCTCGGTCCGACCGGCTGCGGGAAGACGCTGCTGGCCCAGACGCTGGCCAAGATGCTCAACGTCCCGTTCGCGATCGCCGACGCCACGGCGCTCACCGAGGCCGGCTACGTCGGCGAGGACGTCGAGAACATCCTGCTCAAGCTGATCCAGGCCGCCGACTACGACGTCAAGAAGGCCGAGACCGGGATCATCTACATCGACGAGATCGACAAGATCGCCCGCAAGAGCGAGAACCCGTCGATCACCCGCGACGTCTCCGGCGAGGGCGTGCAGCAGGCGCTGCTGAAGATCCTCGAGGGCACGACCGCCAGCGTCCCGCCGCAGGGCGGCCGCAAGCACCCGCACCAGGAGTTCATCCAGATCGACACGACGAACGTCCTGTTCATCGTCGGCGGCGCCTTCGCCGGTCTGGACAAGGTCATCGAGTCGCGGGTCGGCAAGAAGGGCATCGGCTTCGCCGCCGACATCCGCAGCGCCCGCGACATCGACACCACGGACACGTTCTCCGACGTCATGCCGGAGGACCTGCTCAAGTACGGCATGATCCCGGAGTTCATCGGCCGGCTGCCGGTCATCACCAGCGTCCACAACCTCGACCGCGAGGCGCTGATCCGGATCCTCACCGAGCCGAAGAACGCCCTGGTGCGCCAGTACAAGCGGCTGTTCGAGCTCGACGGCGTCGAGCTGGAGTTCAGCGACGACGCGCTCGACGCGATCGCCGACCAGGCGATCCTGCGCGGCACCGGCGCGCGTGGTCTGCGCGCCATCCTCGAAGAGGTGCTGCTCTCGGTCATGTACGACGTGCCCAGCCGCAAGGACGTGGCCAAGGTCGTCATCAACGGGGAAGTCGTCCTGGAGAACGTCAACCCCACGCTCGTGCCTCGTGACGCGCAGCCCGCCAAGCGGGAGCGTCGCGAGAAGTCGGCGTGACGCCGGGGCATTCCCCGGCTCGCCTTCGTTACATCCCGGCCCTCGACGGGCTTCGCGGGCTGAGCCTGCCCGGCACGATCCTCACCCATTTCGCGTTGCTGCTGGCGGGCGCGCCGAGCGCGCCGCAATGGCTGACCTCGGTCGGCCCGCTCACGCTGAACATCCAGATGTTCTTCGTGCTGTCGGGCGCGCTGATCACCAGCCTGCTGGTCTCCGAACATCAGCGGCGCGGCGACATGCGACTGAGCAACTTCTACCTGCGGCGGTCGCGGCGGCTCGGCCCGGCGCTCATCACGGTGCTCGCCGGCATGGTCGTGCTCACCGCGCTGTGGCCGGGACACGGCATCTTCCAGTCCCTCGGGACCCACCCGGCGCGCAGCATCGTGGCGGTCGCGCTGTTCGTCGGGAACTGGGTGCTCTACGCCGTCTCCGGCGGGATCGGCTGGCTCGGCCCGGCATGGACGCTCGGGATCGAGGAGCAGTTCTACCTGACCTGGCCGTGGCTGCTGCGCGGCGCCTCGCGACGGCGCGTCGACCGGCGGGTCGTCCTCATGGCTCTCGCCCTGGCGGTGGTGGTGGCCCTTGCGATCACCGAGATCCTGTACTCCCACGTCGGGCGCCAGCGCACGTTCTACTCGACGCCGGCGCAGCTGCCGAGCATCCTGATCGGCTGCGCGCTCGGTTACGAGCTCACCACCAACCCGGACAGCCGGCTGACGGTCGCCCTGCGCTCCCGGCTGGTCGCTGTGGCGGGCCTCGCCGGGATGGTGATCGTGTCGATCGTCGCCTCCCACCACCAGTCGTACGAGATCCGTGGCTGGTACGTCGTCTACGCCGGCTTCGCCTGCCTGCTGATCGGCCACTGCTTCGTGCGGGCCGCGGAGCCGACCGCGGTCACCCGGTTCTTCGGGTGGCGTCCGTTCGTCGTGATCGGCCAGATCTCCTACGAGGCCTATCTCGTCCACATCATCGTCATGTTCGCGGTGCTGCGCCGCTGGCCGACGATGCACGTCTACCCGATGATGGCGCTCGACGTCGTGATCGTCGCGGTCCTGTCCGCTGCCTTCTACTACCTCGTCGAGCAGCCGATTCGCCGCCGCGGCTGGCGGTGGCTGATCGGTCGTGGCGACCCGCGCGGCGTTGGTAGTGTCGCCGCGTCGTGAGCAACGCCGAGTCGCAGGTCGTCGTACCGCCCGGGCGCATCGCGCACATTCCTGCCCTCGACGGGATCCGGGGGATCGCGCTGCCCGGCATCATCCTGTTCCACTACACGCTGTTCATGCGTACCGCGACCTCGCCGAGCTGGTTCAACCACGTCGGCTCGCTCGTGATGTGCCTACAGATGTTCTTCGTGCTGTCGGGCGCGTTGATCACGAGCTTGCTGGTCTCCGAACACCAGCGCACCGGGACCGTCTCGTTCAAGAGCTTCTACAACCGGCGCTCGCGCCGGCTCGGCCCGGCGCTGATGGTGCTGCTCCCGCTGATGATCGTCGTCGAGCTGTGCTGGACCGGCAACCGCGCGGACTCACCGCTGGGCATCCACCCGTGGTTCCCGGTCGTCATGGTTGCCTTCTTCATCGGCAACTGGGCGGACTACACCCATCTCGGTGGCCTCGGCTGGTTCGGCCCGGCCTGGTCGCTGGGGGTCGAGGAGCAGTTCTACCTGACCTGGCCGATCGTCCTGGTGCTGTGCATGCGGCGAGGGGTACGCCGGGTGACGCTGCTCGTCGCCATGGCGGGGGTGCTGATTCTCAGCCTCGGCGTCGCGGAGCTGCTCTTCCGTAGGTACGGCTACACCCGCACCTACGTCGCGACCCCCACCCAGTTCCCGTGCATCCTGCTCGGCTGCGCCGTCGGCTACGAGATCACGGCGAACCCGACCGGAAGAGTCGTGCAGATCCTGCGGCACCGGCTCGTCGGGCTGATCGGGCTGGTCGGCGTGTTCGTCGCCGCGGTCGAGGTCTCGATCCACAGCCACTACATCCTTCGGGGCGGATACGTGCCGTTCGGGCTGTTCGGCGCGGTGCTGGTCGGCCACTGCTTCGTGACGACCGACCGGCCGTGGGCGCTGACCCGGGTGATCGGGTGGAAGCCGTTCGAGATCTCCGGCAAGGTCTCCTACGAGGCCTACCTGATCCACGTGATCGTGATCTCCGCGATGCTGCAGGTGTTCCCGCACCTCGGCCCGTACCCGGCCATCGCGATCGACAGCGTGATCGTCGCGCTCGCATCGTGTGCCATCTACTACTACGTCGAGCAGCCCATCCGCCGCCGGGGCTGGCGTACCTACTTCGCACGGGCGTGAGCGACCAGTCCAGGCCGGCGCCGCGGATGCGTTACGTGCCGGCGCTCGACGGCATGCGGGGGATCAGCCTGCCGGGCACGATCTACACCCACTTCCAGATCTTCCTGGGCTTCCTGCCGACCGCGCCGGCGTGGGTGCGCCACTCGGGCCCGTTCACCCTCAACATCGAGATGTTCTTCGTGTTGTCCGGCGCGTTGATCACGAGCCTGCTCGTGGCCGAGCACCAGAAGACCGGCGCGGTCTCCCTGAGTAGCTTCTACCTGCGCCGCTCGCGCCGGCTCGGCCCCGCGCTGCTCGCGGTCGTGCCGCTGCTGCTGATCTCGCAGTACGCGCTGTCCGGATCCAGCTCGCCGCCGCTGGGCACGTCGCCGTGGGCGACCGCGGTGCTGATCCTGCTCTTCGTCGGGAACTGGCGGCTCGCCGCCGGGGGAGACATCGGCTGGCTCGGGCCGGCCTGGACCCTCGGCATCGAGGAGCAGTTCTACCTGACCTGGCCGTCGCTGCTGCGTATCGTGCTGCGCCGCGGCTGGACCCGTCGCGAGGTCACCCTCGCCGTCTGGATCGTCGTGGTGACCTCAAGCGCGGTCTCCGCGGTGCTCGTCGCCTCCTATCACCCGACGCAGGTCGTCTACATGACGCCGGCACAGATCTCGCCGATCCTGATCGGCTGCGTGATGGGCTACGCGATCACCACCGACCCGAGCGGTCGGCTCGCCCGGCTGCTCGCGTCGCGGCTGGTCGCGCTCGTCGGGCTGGCCGGCATGGTGCTGATCTCGATGTACCTGGACACCCACCTGACCGTCCTGATCGGCGGCGGCTACGCGTTGTACGGCGTCTCGGCGTCGCTGCTGATCGGTCATTGCATGGTCGCCGCGGCCCACGACCGGCCGACGGTGTGGAACAAGGTGCTCGGCTGGAAGCCGTTCGTGGTCATCGGACAGGTGTCCTACGAGGCCTACCTGGTGCACTGCATCGTGATCCTCGCCGTGCTGCGGGTCGCCCCGACGATGCGGGTGTCACACATGATCGCCCTCGACCTGCTGCTCATCGCCGCGATCTCCGGGGCGTTCTACTACCTCGTCGAACGCCCGATCCGGCGCAAGGGATGGCGCAACGCGTTCCGCCGGGACGTCCCGCTGACCGCGAGCGTCACAGCGACACAGCGACCGTGAGCTCGGCGGCGTCGGTCGCTTCGAAGCTGAGCGTCGCGATCCGGCCCGCCGCCGCGAGGTCGTCGGCGGTCGTCTCGAGCCGCGTGACCTGCTCCGCAGGACCCCGGACGACCGCGCTCGTGACGTCGGTGCGCATCGACACCTGCGCGGCGGACTTCGCGCCGCGCACCTGGGAGAGCGCAACGCCGACGATGGTGAGCAGCTCGGGGTCACCGGCAGTGGCGGTCGCCGCCTCGTCCGGCGTCGGCCACGACGCGCGGTGGATCGAGCCTTCCTGCCACCACGACCAGACCTCTTCGGTGACGAAGGGCAGGAACGGCGCGAACAGCCGCAGGATCACCGACAGCGTGGTGCCGAGCGCGGCCTTCGCCGATGCGGCCGCGGCCTCGCCGCGCCCGCCGTACGCGCGTTCTTTGACGAACTCGACGTAGTCGTCGCAGAAGGTCCAGAAGAACGTCTCGGTGGCTTCCAGCGCACGCGTGTAGTCGTAGGCCTCGAACGCCGTGGTGGCCTGCTCGACGACGGTGGCGAGTGCGGCGAGCAGCGCCAGGTCGACCGGCTCGGTGACGGCCGCGAGATCCGGGCTCGCGCCCAGACCGAGCGCGAACTTCGACGCGTTGAGCACCTTGGTCGCCAGGCGCCGGCCGACCTTCATCTGCGCCTCGTCGAAGGGGGTGTCCGTGCCGGGCCGGGTGCTGGCCGCGCGCCAGCGCACCGCATCCGCCCCGTAGGTGTCGAGGATCTCGGTCGGCACGACGACGTTGCCCTTGGACTTGCTCATCTTCTTGCGGTCGGGATCGACGACGAAGCCGGAGATCGCCGCATGCCGCCACGGCACCGTGCCGTGCTCGAGGTGGCTGCGGACCACCGTGGAGAACAGCCAGGTCCGGATGATGTCGTGCGCCTGCGGGCGAAGGTCCATCGGGAACACCCGGTCGAACAGGTCGTCGTCGCTGCCCCAGCCGCCGGCGATCTGCGGGGTGAGCGAGGAGGTCGCCCAGGTGTCCATCACGTCGGGGTCGCCGACGAACCCGCCGGCGACGCCGCGTTGGGTCTCGTCGTACCCGGGCGGGCAGTCCGTCGACGGGTCGACCGGCAACGCCGCGTCATCGGCGGTGATGGGCGCGGAGTAGTCGGGGTTGCCGTCGGCATCCACCGGATACCAGACCGGGATCGGCACGCCGAAGAACCGCTGCCGGCTGATCAGCCAGTCGCCCGTGAGGCCGCCGACCCAGTTCTCGTAGCGGCTCGCCATGTACGCCGGGTGCCAGTCGAGCTCACGGCCGCGTTGCTGCAGCGCCTCGCGAAGGTCGTCGTCGCGGCCGCCGTTTCGGATGTACCACTGACGAGAGGTGACGATCTCGAGCGGCTTGTCGCCCTTCTCGAAGAACTTCACCGGGTGGGTGATCGGCTTCGGCTCACCGTCGAGGGCGCCGGCCTCGCGCAGCATCTCGACCACTTCCTGCTGGGCGGACAACACGGTCTTGCCGGCGATGCGGGCGTACGCCGCCTCGTCCACCCCCGCCGGCGGGGTCGACACGATGCGCCCGTCGACGCCGACGATCGCTCGCGTCGGCAGCTGCAGGTCACGCCACCACACCACGTCGGTGAGGTCGCCGAAGGTGCAGATCATCGCGATCCCGGAGCCCTTGTCGGGCGCCGCGAGCGGGTGGGCCACGACCGGCACCTCGACGCCGAACAGCGGCGTACGAGCGGTTGTGCCGAACAGCGGCTGGTAGCGCTCGTCGTCGGGGTGAGCCACCAGCGCCACACATGCCGCGAGCAGCTCGGGGCGGGTGGTCTCGATGTGGATCGGGTCTCCCGAGTCGACCGCGGTGAAGGCCAGCCGGTGATAGGCGCCCGGCCGGTCGCGGTCCTCCAGCTCGGCCTGCGCGACCGCCGTACGGAACGTGACGTCCCACAGCGTCGGGGCTTCGGACTGGTAGGCCTCGCCGCGTTCGACGTTGCGCAGGAACGCGCGCTGGGCGACTGCGCGGGAACGCGGCTCGATGGTGGTGTACGCCGTCGACCAGTCCACCGAGAGCCCGAGCGTGCGCCACAGGCCCTCGAAGGCCTTCTCGTCCTCGCCGGTCAGCCGCACGCACAGCTCGATGAAGTTCCCGCGCGAGATCGGCACCTGCTCCTTCGCCGAGCCGCCTTCACCCGGCGGCGTGAAGTCGGGGTCGTAGGGCAGCGATGGGTCGCAGCGCACCCCGAAGTAGTTCTGCACCCGGCGTTCGGTCGGCAGGCCGTTGTCGTCGAAGCCCATCGGGTAGAACACCTCGCGCCCGCGCATGCGCTGGTAGCGGGCGATCAGGTCGGTGTGGGTGTAGGAGAAGACGTGGCCGACGTGTAGCGAACCGCTGACCGTCGGGGGTGGCGTGTCGATCGAGTAGATCTCGGCGCGCGACCGCGAACGGTCGAAGCGGTACGTGCCGTCGGCCTCCCACGCCTGCGCCCATCGTGCTTCGAGGCCGTCGAGGGTCGGCTTCTCCGGGACGTTCACGACGGGCCAGTCTAAGGACGATCAATATCGTGGGCTCGTGAGTATCGGGGAGCACGACGGGGTGTCCGAGGCCGTCGTCGAGGCCGCGGCAGCCGAGCTGGCCCGGGTCGACCACACCCTCGAGAGCCGCTACCCGCAGCGCATGGTCCCCGACCTCGACCGGATCGTCGACCTGCTGGACCTGCTCGGTCAGCCGCAGCGGGCGTACCCGTCGATCCACGTCACCGGGACCAACGGCAAGACCTCGACGTCGCGCATGGCCGACCAGCTGCTCAGGGAGCTCGGGCTGCGCACCGGCCGTCACACCTCGCCCCACCTCGAGCACGTCACCGAACGGATCTGCATCGACGGCGATCCGCTGTCGGCACAGCGGTTCGTCGCTCTCTACGACGAGATCGAGCCGTACGCCGAGGTGGTGGACGGCCGGCACCCGGAACGGGTCACGTTCTTCGAGCTGCTGACCGCGATGAGCTTCGCCGCGTTCGCCGACGCCCCGGTCGACGTGGCGGTCGTCGAGGTCGGGCTCGGCGGCCGCTGGGACGCGACGAACGTGATCAACGCGCCGGTCGCCGTCGTGACGCCGATCAGCCTCGACCACGTCGGCATCCTGGGCGACACCGTCGAGGAGATCGCGGCCGAGAAGGCCGGGCTGATCCACGACGGCGCGACGGTCATCTCGGCACCGCAGCCCGAGGCGGCGGCGCGGGTCCTCGCCGCCCGGGCGCAGGAGGTCAACGCGACGGTGCTGCGGGAGGGCGTCGACTTCGGCGTACGGTCGCGCGCCGTCGCGATCGGCGGCCAGCTGCTCGAGCTCCAGGGGCTCGCCGGGGTGTACGGCGAGGTGTACCTGCCGCTCTACGGCGAGCATCAGGCGAGCAACGCGGCATGTGCGCTCGCGGCGGTGGAGGCCTTCCTCAACGCCCGCGAGCACGGTCCGCTGGACATCGACGCGGTCCGGGCGGCGTTCGCCGCCGTGCGCTCGCCGGGGCGGATGGAGGTCCTTCGGCGCAGCCCGACGGTGCTGATCGACGGCGCCCACAACCCGGCCGGAGCGGCCGCATTGGCGGCCGCACTGGAGGACGCGTTCGGCTTCGACCGGGTCGTCGCGGTGGTGGCGGTGCTCGGCGACAAGGACGCGGTCGGGCTGCTCGAGCAGCTCGAGCCGGTGGTCAGCGAGGTGGTCGTCACCACCAACAGCTCGCCCCGTGCGCTGCCGGCCGACGAGCTCGCCGCCGTGGCGGTCGAGGTGTTCGGCGAGGACCGGGTCGCGGCGACGGCGAGCCTCGACGACGCGATCGAGGCGGCCATCGGTGCCGCGGAGGCCTCCGGCGAGCTGGGCGGGTCCGGCGTACTGATCACCGGATCGATCGTCACCGTCGGCGACGCCCGTCACCTGCTCGGCGGGGCTCGTTGACCGACGAGCGACCGGCCGCGCCGCGCGGGCTCTACGCGATCGGCACCGCCGGGCTGACCATCGAGGCGTTGGTGGTGCTGCTCGCGATCCCCGCGGTGGCGACCGCGCAGCGGGGTCACGTGTCCGGGCTCGATCTCGGGCTGCTGGGCGGGCTGTTCGGGCTCCTCGTGGTCTCGGCCGGTGTCCTGCGCCGGCCCGGCGGCAAGGTGGTGTCGAGCCTGGCGCAGGTGGCGGCGATCGCGACCGGGGTCATCAGCTGGCCGATGTACGTGGTCGGGGTGGCCTTCGCCGGGATCTGGGTCTACTGGCTGCGGCAATGGCACCTACCCCACCCGTCGAGCCCTACGTAAATGGTCTTTCGCGGGCCTTGAAAGACCAACAACGTTGGGCTCGGCGGGGGTGTGTAGCCTCTGCGCGTGGCTGAGCGAACCCTTGTCCTTGTCAAGCCCGACGCCGTACGCCGTGGCCTGATCGGCGAAGTCGTCGGCCGGCTCGAGCGGAAGGGTCTGACGATCGTCGCGCTCGAGCTCCGCACGCTCGACCGGGAGACCGCGAGCAAGCATTACGGCGAGCACGAGGGCAAGCCGTTCTTCGGCGAGCTGGTCGACTTCATCACCGGCGGTCCGCTGGTCGCGATCGTCGCCGAGGGTCACCGGGCCGTCGAGGCGGTCCGCGCGCTGATGGGCGTCACCGACCCGATCGCCTCGGCGCCGGGGTCGATCCGCGGCGACTTCGCCACCGAGATCGGCCAGAACCTGGTGCACGGCTCGGACTCGCCGGAGTCGGCCGCCCGCGAGGTCGGCCTATTCTTCCCCAACCTGTAGCTCGCCCCCGGCGTCTCAGCGACAAATCCGTCATTTCGGTCAGCCGCCATCCCCGGTAGGCTGACCTCGCCCCCGAGAGCTGCCGGATTCACCTCTGGCGCTCGCATTCCCCGATCCGGAAGGCAATCGCCGTATGGCGCAGAACACCAGCGGGTTCCTCGGTCGAGACATGGCTGTGGACCTCGGCACGGCCAACACGCTCGTCTAC
The DNA here is from genome assembly GCA_035550055.1 of Mycobacteriales bacterium. Lineage (NCBI taxonomy): Bacteria > Bacillati > Actinomycetota > Actinomycetes > Mycobacteriales > Mycobacteriales bacterium. The sequence continues at coordinate 20,371 of DASZRO010000118.1, forward strand.
GTGCGCGGCCGGGGGATCGTGCTCAACGAGCCGAGTGTCGTCGCCATCAACACCAACACCGCCGGGATCCTCGCGGTCGGCACCGAGGCGAAGCGGATGATCGGCCGCACGCCCGGCAACATCGTCGCGATCCGCCCGCTCAAGGACGGCGTCATCGCCGACTTCGAGACCACCGAGCGGATGCTCCGCTACTTCATCCAGAAGGTGCACAAGCGCCGTCGTACGGCGCGTCCCCGGCTCGTCGTCTGCGTCCCGTCCGGCATCACGGGCGTCGAGCAGCGCGCGGTCAAGGACGCCGGCTACCAGGCGGGTGCGCGCAAGGTGTTCATCATCGAAGAGCCGATGGCCGCCGCGATCGGCGCCGGGCTGCCGGTCCACGAGCCGACCGGCAACATGGTCGTCGACATCGGCGGCGGTACGACGGAGGTCGCCGTCATCTCCCTCGGCGGCATCGTTACCAGCCAGTCGATCCGTACCGGTGGCGACGAGCTCGACGCCTCGATCATCGCGTACGTGAAGAAGGAGTACAGCCTGATGCTCGGTGAGCGGACGGCTGAGGAGATCAAGATGGCGATCGGGTCGGCCTTCCCGGCGCCCGACGAGCCGCACGCCGAGATCCGCGGGCGCGACCTGGTCACCGGTCTGCCCAAGACGATCGTGGTGAGCGCGGATGAGATCCGCAAGGCGGTCGAGGAGCCGGTCAACGCCATCGTGGACGCGGTGAAGACGACGCTCGACAAGACGCCGCCGGAGCTGTCCGGCGACATCATGGACCGCGGCATCGTGCTCACCGGCGGTGGTGCCCTGCTGACCGGCCTGGACGAGCGGCTGCGTCACGAGACCGGCATGCCGATCCACGTGACCGACAACCCGCTTAACTCGGTCGCGATGGGCGCCGGCAAGTGCGTCGAGGAGTTCGAGGCGCTCCAGCAGGTCCTCATCAGCGAGCCGCGCCGGTAGCACTGCGCCGGCGAGCTGCTGCGTTCTCTGTCGATAACGTTCGCTTCGCGATGAGAGCAGTTCAGTGAGGAACGCGCGGCGTGCGCGACTGGTGCTGACCCTGCTGCTCCTCACGGCGCTGACGCTGATCACGCTGGACTACCGCTCGGGCTCGCTCGGCGGCGTCCGGAAGGCGTCCTCCACGGTCTTCGGCCCGATCGAGAACGTGATCGACGACGTGGTCCACCCGATCGGCTCGTGGTTCTCCGGGCTGGGCCACCTCGGCAGCTACAAGCACGAGAACGAGCAGCTGCACCAGAAGCTCGCGCAGGCCGAGACGCAGCTGCGGATGACGGCGACCGAACGCGAGGAGTACGCCCAGGAGCGGCAGCTGCTCCACCTCGCTGGGCTCGCGCAGTACACGATCGTGGCGGCGCGGGTCACGGCGTACGGCGCGGCGTTCGGCTTCGAGTCGACGGTGACGATCGACCGCGGGAGCGCCAACGGCATCACCAAGAACGAGACCGTCATCAGCGGCGCCGGACTGGTCGGCCGGGTGGTGAGCGTCAGCCGCAACGACGCGACGGTCCAGCTCGCCAACGACTCCAACTTCACCATCGGAGCCCGGCTGTCGACCGGCACGCTGGCGGTCGGCTCGCTGCAGGGCAACGGTCGCGGCAAGGACATGAGCCTTCAGCTGCTCGACAACACCGTCCGGCTCGCGAAAGGCCAGCAGCTGGTCAGCTTCGCGTCAGGCCCGGGCGGCCCGTTCGTGCCCGAGGTGCCGATCGGCACCATCACCTCGGTGGCTCCCGCCACCGGCCAGCTCGCGCAGACCGCGACGGTCCACCCGTTCGTCTCCTTCGCCTCGCTCGACGTCGTCGCCGTGGTCGTCGGCTCGCCGAAGACCATCCCGCACGACTCGCTCCTGCCGGCCTCCCCGACACCGGCCCCGACCGTCACCGTCACGGTGACCGCCACCCCGGGCGAGACACCGTCGAGTACGCCGGACGCGACCTCGTCGAGCACCCCGACGACGGGGGTGACCACGACGCCGTGATCGCCTCCAGGATCGCGCTGCGCATCGGCGTCGTCGTGGTCGTACTGCTGGCGCAGGTGTGCATCGTCAACCGGATGCACCTGCCGATCGGCACGCCCGACCTGCTCGTCGTCGTGGTCGTCGCCTTCGCGTTGATCGGCGGGTCGCAGCGCGGTGCGGTCCTGGGGTTCTTCGCCGGGCTGCTGGCCGACGTCATGCCGCCGACCGACCACTACGCCGGCGAGCTCGCCTTCTCCTACGCGGTGATCGGCTACGTCGCAGGGATGCTCGACGCCGGCGAGGACAGCTCGGTACCGACGATCATCGGGGTCGTCGCGGCCGCCTCGTTCGGCGTCGTGCTGCTGTTCGCCGCGCTCGGCGACACCCTCGGAAACGCCCGCATCACGGCGAGCGCGACGGCCCACGCGCTCGCCGCAACCGTTGTCTACGATGTGTTCTTGGCGCCGTTCGTTGTCCCGCTCGTCTCCGCCGCGGCCCGCCGGTTCGAGCCAGCCGGATCGCGATAGCGCTCGGTAGTTCGCCCGTTCCGTACCACTGTCCCGCCCGTAGGATCGCCCGACCGGAAGCCTTGCTGCCACGTGCCTGACCGCTCGCGCCTTCGTCTCGTGGTGCTCGGCGTGCTCATCTTCTCCCTGGTCGCAACGCTGCTCGGCCGGCTCTGGTACGTCCAGGTGCTCGACGCGCCCCAGCTGACCCAGGAGGCGTTGAGCCAGCAGGTGCACGACGTCGTCACCCCGGCGCCGAGGGGCGAGATCCTCGACGACACCGGCAAGCCGCTCGTGGACAACAAGCCGGCGCTCGTCGTGTCGGTCGACCGGACGGCGCTGGACCGGCTGCCGCAGGCCGAGGAGGACGCGGTGCTGCACCGGCTGGCCCGCCAGCTCGGCCAGCCGTACTACCTGCTCAACGACGAGACCTCTCCCTGCACGTATCCGACGGTCGAGACCGCGAAGGGCAAGCGGATCGTGGCGGCGCCGGCCGACACGCCCTGGTTCGCCCAGTCCTTCACCCCCTGCAACAAGGGGCTCGCGTATCAGCCGGTCCAGGTCAGTCAGCTGCGCCCGACCCTCGCCGCGGCCCGCAAGGCGCTGCAGATCGAGGAAGAGCCCGAGGAGTACCCGGGCGTGACGGTCGAGCTGACCGCGGTCAGGCACTACCCCGAGCCTGACGGCGCGTACGCCAGCTCGATGCTCGGCTACCTCGGCCCGATCAGCGCCAAAGCGCTGAAGGCGTATCCGGAAAGCGAGCAGCAGATCTACGAGAACGCCCAGGTCGGTGCGACCGGTCTGGAGGCGGAGTACCAGAAGTACCTTGCCGGGACGCCGGGAGTGAAGTCGGTCAGCGTCGACCATCTCGGCGGTGTCCTCGGGACCGTCAAGAACACGCCCCCGATCGCCGGCGACGACGTCGTCACCAACCTCGACGCCGGTGTCCAGGCGACGCTCGAACAGCAGCTTCAGGACGCGATCGCCAACGCCCGTCACTCCGGCTACACCGCCGACTATGCGGCGGGCGTCGTCCTGAACGTCAGGAACGGCGGCGTCGTCGCGATGGCCAGCGAGCCGACCTACCCGCCGGACACGTTCACGCCGAGCGTGAAGACGAAGGTCTACGAGCACCTCCAGCACGAGGAGGGAAACCCGCTCCTGGACAAGGCGTTCCAGAGCGCCAACCCGCCGGGATCGACGTTCAAGCTGATCTCGTCCTCCGGGCTGATCCATGACGGGATGCTCAGCCCGGGTGCCTACTACGACTGCCCGACGTCGTTCCAGGGACACACGAACTTCGAAGGCGAGTCCGGCGCCGGCGACATCCCGCTGCGTACCGCGCTGATCATCTCCTGCGACACCTTCTTCTACGAGCTCGGCGCCTCCGACTGGAACCGGGACCAGCAGCTGATCTCCGAGCACAAGAAGCCGATCGAGGGCGTGCAGGCGATGGCCCACGACTACGGGATCGGCGAGCCGCCGGGCATCGACCTGCCGGCCGACGAGGTGACGTCCGGTCACATCGGCACCCGCAAGAACGCCCGGATCGAGTGGCACGAGCTGCGCCACGACTACTGCCTGGGCGCGAAGAACCCGACGTTCACCGCCGAGCACCGCTACGACGACCGGGCCTACTGCAAGTCCGGCTACATCTTCGAGCAGGGCGACCAGGAGAACGAGGACATCGGTCAGGGCACCGTGCTGGTCTCGCCGCTGCAGCTCGCGGTCGCCTACGCGGCGATGGCCAACGGCGGCACGGTCTTCGAGCCGCGCATCGGGAAGGCGATCGTGAGCCCGACCGGCAAGCTCATCAAGCGCATCAAGGCGCCGGTGCGTGACCACCTGCCGCTCAGCCAGGCCGACCTGGACTACCTGCGCAACTCCTTCTACGGCGTCACCACCTCGACCGACCCGCCCGGCACGGCGGTGTCGGACTTCGCCGGTTTCCCGATGGACAAGGTGCTGGTCGGGGGCAAGACCGGTACGGCGGAGCTGTCCGGCACCAGCCAGGACGGGTCGTGGTTCGCCTCGTTTGCCGGCCCGGCGGGCGGCGAGCCGCAGTTCGTCACCGTGATCGAGGTCGACCGGGCCGACCAGGGTGCGGTCAGCGCGGCGCCGTACGCCCGCAACATGTGGGACGCGATCTACGGGTTCGGCGGCAAGAAGGCGTTGTTCCCCGACGGCGTGCCGCCGGCGAAGCTGCCCAAGATCCAGATCGTCGAGGCGGGGCCGCACAAGCACCACAAGACGGTCAGCCCGTCGACGACACCGGGCACCACCCCGACCAGCACCCCGACTGCGACGGCGACCTCCGCGCCGCCGACGCCGCCGACGTCGACCACCACCTCGACCGCCAGCCCGCCGTCGTCGACGACCTCGGCCCTGGGGCTGACACCGGTGCTGGCCCCCGAGCGACGAAGGCTCACCCGGTGAGCGAGTGGTCGGGCTCGGCGCGGTCAGCACCGATCTCGTTGCGTCACACCACCTCCCTGCGCTCGCGGGCCTTCGATCGCGACTCGTTCGCCCGCCAGCTGGACTGGGTGCTCGTCGCCGCGGTCGCGGCGCTGTGCGTGCTCGGCTGCGCGCTCGTGTGGGCCGCGACCAAGCCGCAGGGTGCCGGCTCGTCGTACCTGAAGAAGGACGTCCTCAACATCCTGCTCGGGCTGGGCCTGGCGACGCTGGCCGCGCTCGTCGACTACCGCACGCTGCGGGCGTACACGCCTGTGCTCTACGGCGCCTCCATCCTCGGGCTGCTGGTCGTCCTGACGCCGCTGGGCAGCACCATCAACGGCGCGCACTCCTGGATCGAGCTCGGGGGCGGGTTCGAGATCCAGCCGTCGGAGTTCGCGAAAGTGGCGGTCGTGCTCGGCATCGCGATGCTGCTGGCCGAGAAACGGGAGAACCGATCCGAGCCGACGCGGCAGGACATCCTGATGACGTTCGGGCTGGCCGGCTTCCCGGTGCTGCTGATCCTGGCGCAGCCCGACGTCGGCTCGGTCATGGTCTTCATGACGATCATCTTCGGGATGATCGTGCTGTCCGGCATCCCCGGACGATGGGTCGGCGGGATGCTGCTGCTGGCGGTCGTCGGCGCGATCATCGTCGACCAGGCGCACCTGCTCCACCAGTACCAGCTCGCCCGCTTCGAGGCGCTGTCGAAGTCGACCAACTCGGCCGCGGCGCAGACCTTCAAGTACAACCAGCAGCAGGCGATCATCGGCATCGGTCACGGCGGCTGGCTCGGCCAGGGGCTCGGCCACGGCTCGCAGACCAACGGTCAGTTCGTGCCCGAGCAGGAGACCGACTTCGTGTTCTCCGTGGCCGGCGAGGAGCTGGGCCTGTTCGGCGCCGGGCTGGTCATCCTGCTGTCCGGCGTCGTGATGTGGCGCGCACTGCGGATCGCGCGCTACGCGCAGGACCAGTTCGGAATGCTGGTCAGCGTCGGGATCGTGTGCTGGTTCGCGTTCCAGATCTTCGAAAACGTCGGGATGAACCTCGGCATCATGCCGATCACCGGTCTGCCGCTCCCGTTCGTGTCCTACGGCGGCAGCTCGATGTTCGCCTCGATGATCGCGGTCGGCCTGCTTCAGAACGTCCGGGTCCGCTCGAACCGGTAGCCGGGCTCCGGCGTACGTAGCCTGGACGTCATGTCAGGGCAGAGCGTGTTCGAGCGGCTCGAGCCGCTGCTGCCGACGGTGCGCAAGCCGGTGCAGTACGTCGGGGGCGAGCTGCACGCCGTGACGAAGGACTGGGAGTCCTGCGACGTCCGCTGGGCGCTGATGTATCCCGACGCCTACGAGGTCGGCCTGCCCAACCAAGGCGTCCAGATCCTCTACGAGGTGCTCAACGAGCGTGACGGCGTCCTCGCCGAGCGGACGTACTCGGTGTGGCCGGACCTCGAGGCGGCGATGCGCGAGCACGCGATCCCGCAGTTCACCGTCGACGCGCACCGGGCGGTCGGCGACTTCGACCTGCTGGGCGTGTCGTTCGCGACCGAGCTCGGCTACACCAACCTGCTCACCGCGCTCGACCTCGCCGGGATCCCGCTGAGCAGCGCCGACCGGGGCGTCGACCATCCGGTGGTCGTCGCGGGCGGGCACGCCGCGTTCAACCCCGAGCCGATCGCCGAGTTCATCGACGTCGCGGTGCTCGGCGACGGCGAGCAGGCGGTGCTCGCGATCACCGACATCGTCCGTGCCTGGAAGGCCGACGGGCGCCCGGACGGGCGCGACGGTCTGCTGTTGCGCCTCGCGACGAGCGGCGTCGGCTACGTCCCGGCGTTCTACGACGTCAGCTACCTGCCCGACGGCCGGATCCAGCGGGTGGTGCCGAACCGGCCGGGCGTGCCGTGGCGGGTCGCGAAACACACGGTGATGGACCTCGACGATTGGCCCTATCCGAAGCAGCCACTGGTCCCGCTCGCGGAGACCGTCCACGAGCGCTACAGCGTCGAGATCTTCCGCGGGTGCACCCGGGGCTGCCGGTTCTGCCAGGCCGGGATGATCACCCGTCCGGTGCGGGAGCGCTCGATCGACACGATCGGCGAGATGGTCCAACGCGGGGTCGCGGCCACCGGCTTCGAAGAGGTCGGGCTGCTGTCGCTGTCCAGCGCCGACCACAGCGAGATCGGTGAGGTCGCGAAGGGGCTCGCCGACGTCTTCGAGGGCTCCAACGTGTCGCTGTCGCTGCCGTCGACCCGGGTCGACGCGTTCAACGTGACGCTGGCCAACGAGCTCTCGCGCAACGGCCGTCGTACCGGGCTGACGTTCGCACCGGAGGGCGGCAGCGAGCGGATGCGCAAGGTGATCAACAAGATGGTCACCGAAGACGACCTGATCCGCACGGTCGCGACGGCGTATGGCAACGGCTGGCGGCAGGTGAAGCTCTACTTCATGTGCGGTCTGCCGACCGAGACCGACGAGGACGTCACGGCGATCGCGGGCGTCGCACGACGGGTGATCGAGACCGGCCGGGTGGCGGCGGGCCGCAAGGACATCCGCTGCACGGTCTCGATCGGCGGGTTCGTGCCGAAGCCGCACACGCCGTTCCAGTGGGCGGCGCAGCTCGACCACGAGACCGTCGACCACCGGCTGCGCGAGCTCAAGGCGGCGGTGGTCGCCGACAAGCAGTACGGCCGCTCGATCGGCCTGCGCTACCACGACGGCCGGCCCTCGATCATCGAAGGCATGCTCTCCCGGGGCGATCGCCGCGTGGCCGCGGTGATCCGGCGGGTGTGGGAGAACGGCGCCCGCTTCGACGGGTGGAGCGAGTACTTCTCCTTCGACGCGTGGGCGGCCGCCGCCGCGGAGGTCTTCGCGGACTCGCCGGTGTCGCTGGACTGGTACACCACCCGCGAGCGGGAGCTCACCGAAGTGCTGCCGTGGGACCACCTCGACTCCGGGCTGGACAAGGAGTGGCTCTGGCAGGACTGGCAGGACGCGATCTCCGAGAGCGAGGTCGAGGACTGCCGCTGGAGCCCTTGCTACGACTGCGGCGTGTGCCCGTCGATGGACACCGAGAACCAGATCGGTCCAACCGGCCGCACGGTGCTTCCGCTCACCCCGGTCTGATGTCGCGGCAACCAGAAGGGCCGCCGCCACCCCCGGTGGTCCAGCGGCTGCGGGTTCGCTACGCCAAGCGCGGGCGGCTGCGCTTCACCAGTCATCGCGACTTCGCGCGGGCCTTCGAGCGCGCGGTGCAGCGTTCCGGCGTACCGATCGCATTCAGCGCCGGGTTCAGCCCGCACCCCAAGGTCTCCTACGCCGGCGCAGCGCCGACCGGGGTCGCCTCCGAGGCCGAGTACCTGGAGATCGGCCTTGCCGAGCCGCGAAGCCCCGAGGAGGTACGCCGGGCGTTGGACACGGCGCTGCCGCCTGGCCTGGACGTCGTCGAGGTCGTCGAGGCCCCGCCGGGCACGACCGCGCTCGCCGACCGGATCGAGGCCTCCCACTGGCGGATCGTGTTTCCCGGCGTCAGCCCCGACGACGCCGACAGCGCGCTCCGGGCGTTCCTGGCGTGCGAGAGCGTGGTCGTCGACCGCCCGACCAAGGACGGGGTGAAGCCGGTGGACGCCAGGGCCGCCGTCGTGTCCGCGGCGGTGTCGAGCGGCGATACGCCTGATCCGGACGTGGCGTGTGCCACACTTGAACTGGTCGTCCGGCACGCAACTCCCGCCGTTCGACCCGACGACGTAGTGACAGCACTGCGACGCGCAGCCGGTCTGTCGACGCCCGTCATCCCCGTGGTGACGCGGCTGGCGCAGGGCCTGCTCGACGCAGAGCTGCCCCTGGACAACGGGGCATTGAAAGACCCGCTGTCCTGACGACCTCGCTCCCGAGCGCGGTGCCGGCGCCCACCAGGGTGACGGCGCTCCCGGGGGCGGACAGGAGAGAACGTGCTCGATGACGAGCGCAGCAGCGACACCACCAGTGACACCGCCGGCGACCTAGCCGACACCCCCGCGCCGCCCAAGCGCCGCGCCGCGCGCCGGCCGGCCGGACCGCCGACACCGTCCGCGGACGCGAGCCCGGCCCCGGCCGAGCCCACCGAGGCCGCCGAGGAGCGTCCCGCGCCGGCCAAGCGCACCCGTAAGAAAGCCGCAGCGGCGGCCCCGGTCGAACCCGCGGCCGACCCCGGCGACGCAAGCGCTGACGAGGCG